>NZ_JAFUHT010000062.1 GCF_017468685.1 Methanobrevibacter sp. | reverse complement strand
GGGCACCCCCGCTTATAAAAACAAAGGATACATAGAAACCATTAAAAATCTTAACAAATTTTTTAAATGCTCCGGCCGGGATTCGAACCCGAGTCTTCGGCTCGAAAGGCCGAAATGATTGGCCGGACTACACCACCGGAGCATACAAATACAAGTAACGTTTAAATTAACATGGGCCCAATGGGGTTCGAACCCATGACCTTCCGGTTATGAGCCGGACGCTCTACCTGGCTAAGCTATGGGCCCAAAAGCGCCATCGACAGGGCTCGAACCTGTGACCAATCGGTTAACAGCCGAACGCTCTACCTACTGAGCTACGATGGCATGAGACACCCATCCAACTTAACCAAATAAAACCCATGATACAAAATCAAAGACTTTAAACAGTAATAATAACTATGCATGACATGATATATAAATGTTTTGTTTTTTTCATATTTTCCATAGAAAAAAATCATCAACATAAATAAATTAGTCTAACTAATATATAAACTTTAAGGATAATATATATTATCATGGAATCTAACATATTTGACTTGATTAAAAAAGCTAATTCAATCACTTTAAAAAATCATGGAGATTTGATTACTCTCGAAAGAGCAGTGTTTTTATCTTGGTGGTGTGATAAAGGAGATTGTGCATTTTGTTATATGTCCACACAAAAGGAAAAAATTAAAGATCCGACAAAAGCAAGAAGAAATGTAAATAACATTCTTGCTGAAGCAGAAATGTGCAAACGTCTTGATTGGAATATTGAATTTCTATCTGGAGGTTATGAATCCTTCACAACTCAGGAAATTAAAGATATTGCAACCAATATTAAAAATATTACTGGTGACGGCGTTTGGTTAAACACTGGAATCACAGATGATTTAGCAGAATTTGGATCTGAAATCACCGGAATAACTGGTGCGGTTGAAGTGGCAAATCCGGAAATACACGAAAGAGTGTGCCCTTCTAAAAAATTAGTTGATATAAGCCATATGTTAGATACTGCAGGAGACTTAGGATTTAAAAAAGCTATAACAATTATATTAGGTCTTGGAGAAACATTAGATGATGTTGATTATCTCATAGATTACATCAAAGACCACAGAATTGACAGAGTGATTTTTTACTCATTAAATCCCCACAAGGAAACCATTTATGCAAACTCTTCACAGCCTGCCTCCTTATACTATGCTCAAGTTGTTGCACAAGTCAGATTGGCTTTCCCAGATATTGAAATAATCTGCGGAACCTGGATTGACAATTTGGCAAATATTGGAATACTGATTTTAAGTGGTGCAAATGGAATAACCAAATTCCCATTATTTAAGATGTTTGGAACAAAATATGGAAAAAGAGTTGAAGAAGAAGTTAAATGGGCAGGAAGACAATTAAAAGGAACATTTACTGATAAAGAGAAGTTAGGTCCCAAAGAAAGTGAAGTTTCACCAGATTTAGATAAATTCATTAAACGATATGTGAAAGAATCCTTAAAAAACAAATATCAATAACTGACATAGTAATTCATCTTATTTAAAACCTTATTTTATAATATTTTTTTTAACAATATTTATAAATTGAAATAAACAAATATAATGATAATATAAAAACTATCCTAATGGAGGAATTATTATTAGTGACGATGTCGATATGATGTGTGGACTTGAAATCCACGTACAACTAGAAACCGAATCAAAATTATTCTGTGATTGTCCTACAAATTATCAGGACGCACCTATTAATTCAAACATCTGCCCAGTTTGTCTTAACCAACCAGGTGCTAAACCACATCCAACCAATGAAAAAGCATTGGAAAATGCATTAATGATTGCTTTAATGCTTAACTGTGAAATTGATCAAGATGTTATTTATTTTATGAGAAAACATTACGATTATCCTGACTTGCCATCAGGTTATCAGAGAACATCTGTTCCAATTGGAATTAAAGGAGAATTGAATGGCATAAGAATCAGAGAAATCCACGCAGAAGAAGACCCTGGCCAATTCAAACCTGACAGAGGTACTGTTAACTTCAACCGTTCAGGAATCCCATTGGTGGAAATTGTTACAGAACCTGATATAAAATCACCTGAAGAAGCAAGAAACTTCCTAAAAGAATTAATTCGTGTCCTTCAATACAGTGGAGGAGCACGTGGTGAAGGTACAATGAGAGCTGACGTTAACATCTCCATTAACGGAGGAAACCGGGTAGAAATGAAAAACGTTAACTCCATCAAAGGTGCTTACAAAGCATTGAAATTTGAACTTGTAAGACAGAAAAACCTTATGAAAAGAGGTGTTGAAGTCAAACAGGAAACTCGTGCATACTTAGAGTCCCAAATGATTACTGTCGGTATGAGGATGAAAGAAGATGCAGACGATTATAGATTTATTACTGATCCAGACTTGCCACCGATGAAAATTTCTGATGAAACCATTCAAAGAATATTGGACACTATGCCAGAAGCTCCCCACAATAAAGTAAAAAGATTTGTTGAAGAATATGGCATAGATGAAGAGTCCGCTAAAGTATTAACTTCCGAATTAGATTTAGCTATTGCATATGAAGAAGTAGTTAAAGAAGTTGATTCTAAATTTGCAGCTAAATGGATGAGAGATGAACTCAAAAGAGTATTATCATATAACAAATTAGACTTTGCAGATAGTGGAATTAGTGTTAGCGATTTAGTAGAATACTTGAAAATGATTGATGCTAAAGAAATCACCGCTAAAGCAGCACACAAGATTATTGAACAAATGCCAAATAATGATAAATCTCCTAAAGCTATTGCTGAAGAAATGGGATTATTAGGTGTCGTAAAAGATGATGAAGTATTAGCTGCTGTAAAACAAGCTATTGATGAAAATCCAAAAGCTGTTGATGATTATTTAGCTGGCCAAAAAGCTTCCTTAAACTTCCTTGTTGGACAAGTCATGAGATTAACTCGTGGAAAAGCTGACCCTGCAGAAACTGTTAAACTTTTAAAAGAAAATATTGAATAAGGAGAAACAATATGGCGGCAAAAAAATCTTTTGTAAAAGACTATATGACCAAAGATGTAATTAGTGTTTCTCCAGATACCGCAACAGATAAAATTATAGATTTAATGAAAGAAAGTCACCACAACAGTTATCCAGTTGTTGAAAATGGTAAATTAGTTGGAATGGTTACTGCATTCGATATTGTTGCAAAAGAATGGGCAGATACAGTTTCAGGAATAATGAGTACCAAATTAGTTGTCGCTAATCAAGATTTATCAATTAATGATGCTTCAAGAGTAATGTTTCGAAGAGGTATATCAAGAATGCCAGTTGTAGACACTGCTGGTGCATTAGTGGGCATTATTACCAATACAGATATGGTAAGGTCACATATTGAAAGATCCACTCCAAACAAAGTTGAATACTTTAAAAAGACAATGGAACAATTATATGACATCAAAACCACTTTAAAACACATGCCTGTTGAAACCAACAAGCTAAGGCCTACACAAGACAGAGTATATGCTGATGAACTTGAAGGAAGAGCATATGAATTAGAAAAGGGATTGGCCGAACCAGCTATTGTTGTTAAAACAGGAAATCGATGGATTTTAGTTGATGGACATCACAGAGCAGTAGTTTCAATGCAAAGAGGATATGAAACTGTGGATTCCTATGTTGTAGATTTAGGTGCAGACATCAAATTAGGAATGGAAAAAACTGCAGATAAAGCAGGGATCAATAATCTTAACGATATTGAAATTATTGATGACGACAAACATCCATTAATTGCACTTACTGAAAGTATGCAAGACCAAGAAGGAAAAGGTGACCATTAATGGTTAATGAAAAAATCATTAGAGAGGTTTATGAAGTATTGGAATCTAGAAGAGACAATCCAATCGATTCATACACATCCAATATAATGCAAGACAGCGACAAAAAAGCTGAAGACAAGATACTTGAGAAAGTTGCTGAAGAAGCAGGAGAGGTATTAATTGCTTCTAAAAATGATGAAAATCTTGTTTATGAATCTGTAGATTTAATTTTTCATACATTGTTATTACTAGTCTATAAAGGCATTGAACTAGATGAAATCTTAAACGAATTTGAAAGAAGACGAAAATAAGTAAAAATATATTAATTGAATTAAACAAAAGTTTAGATAATTGAAAAAATATTGGTAATTTTATGTTTGATACATTCTCTGAAAAAAAATTTTTATTAAAACAACTCGTTAAAAGAGACTTAACTTCAAAATATAAAGATTCAGTATTAGGTATACTTTGGAGTTTTTTCAACCCACTTTTAATAATGTTAGTTTTTACAGCTATTTTTTCAATGTTATTCGGCCAAGATATTGAAAATTATCCTGTTTACTTTTTATCAGGTAGAATAATCTATGATTTTTATAATTCTGCCACAAAAGGTGCGATGAATTCTATTAGAAGAAATTCAGTATTATTAAAAAAGATTTATGTTCCAAAATACATGTTTTCTGTTAGTGCAATTTGCTATGAATTCATAAATTTTTTAATTACATTCGTAATTTTATTCGGAGTAATGTTAATCACAGGCGCCCATTTCCACCTAACATCATTATTCGCTATAATACCAATAATATTATTAATCTTATTAATATTTGGAGTCGGATTAATCTTAGCTGTGTGCAACACATACTTTTCAGATATCGGTTATTTATATAATGTATTTATGTTGTTATTGATGTATGCATCCGCATTATTCTATCCGATGGAAATAGTTCCTGCAAAAGTTCAAATCATTTTCTCTTTAAACCCAGTTTATGCAGCAATATCCTGCTTTAGGGAATGTGTTGTATATGGAGTTATTCCAAACATAGGAACATTAGCTTATCTTGCAACATTTGCAGTTTCAACTTTATTGATTGGAATACTCTTATTTGACATTTACGGAAAGAAATTAGCATTAGAATTATAATCAGGTTTTATCATGAGTTTAATAGAAAAAATTAGAAATATTTTCAGAAAAAATGAAAATAAATTGCTTTCTAATGATAGTGAGATTGCTATAAGTGTCGAGCACTTAACAATGGAGTTTAAAGTTAGTAAAGATAAAATTGATACTCTTAAAGAATATGTTATTAGAACTATTAAACAAAATAAAAAAGAAAAAGAAAAAGTAAGAGTTTTAAACGACATCACATTTAATGTTTATAAAGGAGACCGTATTGGAATTCTTGGTTTCAATGGAGCTGGAAAAAGTACACTTTTAAAAATTTTAGCCGGAATCTATGAACCTACATACGGCAATATTCGTATTAACGGTAAAGTTGCACCATTATTGGAATTGGGTGCAGGTTTTGATAAAAATTATACTGGTAAGAATAATATCTATTTGAATGGTGCTTTTTTAAGCATGGATGAAGAATTTATTAACAATAAATATGATGAAATTCTTGAATTCTCAGAACTTGGAGAATACATCAATTATCCAGTTAAGAATTATTCATCAGGTATGAGAGCCAAACTCGGTTTCTCAATAGCTACATTAGTTGAACCAGATATCCTAATTATTGATGAAATTCTATCTGTTGGAGATATTAAATTTAGAAAAAAAAGTTCTGAAAAAATAAGATCCATGATGAAAGACGGTGTTACTGTATTACTTGTTTCACATTCCATAAGTCAGATTAGAGACATTTGTGATAAATGTATATGGATTGAAAATGGACATTTGGTTATGGAAGGAGAAGCTAACGAAGTTTGCGATGCTTATGTAAAAAGTGCGGAATCTGGAAAAAAATAGGGTGGTACTATGGATAAAAGATGGATAGCAATATTAGTTATTATAGTTTTGGCGATTATTTGTGGGTATTATGTTGCCCAAAATTCACCTACTGTTGGTAATGCAATTGCAGATGTTGATAAAAGTAGCATAACATTACCTTATGGTTTTTCAGTTGGATCTTCTGAAGCAACCAGTTTAGAATTGGTTGATAAAAATACTAATGAAAAAATTTATATTGAGGATTTAGGTAAAGGAGATTCTGCAGAATCTAGTTTTAAAAGTGATTTAAAACAAGTAAAAAAAGAAAAGGAATTTATTGATGAGGTCACTCATACAACCAACAATGGAATCACTATTTACATTGCCCATTATATTGATTTAAACAATGAAGATTTAAAAAATCAATCCATTGCTTATTATTTCACAAATGGCAACACATACCATTTAAAATTAAGTGGATTTGAAAATACAGACAGCATTGACGAAAAAATTACTTTCATTGCAGAAAACACACATCCAGATTATAAAAAATCACAAGACAATGAAGAACCACAAGAACAATCTGATCTTGCAGTAAAATATAAAAGAACTGTTAAATCCCAAGATTAGTGATTACATTGATTTTTTCAGTAATAATTCCTGCATACAATTCTGAAAAATGGATTGGTAAAAGTATTGAATCATTAATTAATCAGACATTAGATTTTGATAAAAATATCGAAGTGATAATAGTTAATGATGCTAGTTCAGACAATACTGACAAAATATGTCGGGAATACCTTTCAAAATATCCAAATAATCTAAAGTATATTGAAAATGATGTCAATAAAGGACCTGGGGCTTCAAGAAACATTGGTTTAAAATATGCCACAGGAGAATATATTAATTTTTTAGATAGTGATGACACCCTTTCAAAGAATACATTAAAAGATGTTTTGACTTTTTTTAATAATAACAAATCAACTGACTTGGTGGCCATACCCATTTTTTATTTTGAAAACAACAAAGGACCACATTACTTAAATTATAAATTTAATAAAACTAAAACTGTAAATTTACTTGAATTTCCAGAATATTATCAGTTATCCGGTCCAAGCAGTTTTATTCGAAAGAGTGCAATTAATAATATCAAATTTCCGGATATTGTCACTTCTGAAGATGTTGTTTTTATCAATGAAATACTGATTAATAATCCGAATATCGGATTATGCAAATCTGGAAAATATAACTATAGAAAACGTGAAGACAAATCATCCATCATTGATAATTCACAGTATAAAAAGGAATATTACACAGACAGGTGCAAAAATTATTTTAAATATCTAATTGATAAAAGTTTAGAGAAATTCGGTTTTGTTAGCGAATTTATTCAGAATGTCATATTATATGATATAAGATGGATGCTTGATGTTGATAATATCTCTGACATTTTAGATAAGGATGAAATAATCAATTTTAAGAATTCTCTTAAAAATGTCCTGAAATATATTGATGATGAGAATATCTTTAAACATAATATGATGAATAATGATTCCAAACTAAAAAGTTTTTTAATTAAATATGGGTCATTATCCTCTGAAATTATTGGTAAATTGAATTTTGATACAGTTTTCATTGATGTTTATGAAATTATCAATGACGAATTATATGTTTTGGCAAATATTCCAAATATCCGTGATAGAGACATTGAGGTTTATATCAATAATGAAAAAATTGAAACAAGACATGTCAGATTTCCTCAAAGGGATAAATACTGTATTGATGAATTATATGCCAAAGACTATTCATTTGAGTTTAAAGTGGATTTAGATAAGAATAAAACATATTCAATTGAATTTAAAAATAGCACAGATATTTTTAAAATCGATTTTTCAAGACCATGCAACTTTTCAAAGGTTGTAGGATATGCTAAAACTAAAAGTTATTTAAGTATTTTAAATGACAACAAAATCAATATTGAAAATAAAACTACATTTAAATGGCTAAAACAAGAAATCAAAACATTAACCCGCATGATTAAACAAAAAGACGTTGGATTTCATATTGGAGTCCCATTTAGAATTGCCTATATGTTACTTTATCCTTTCTTAAGAAATAAACACATATGGTTTTATATGGACCGTCCGGAAATATCTGATGACAATGGAATGCATTTATTCAAATATTCAGTTAATAAAGATCCAAATATCAAAAAGTATTTTATATTAAATAAAGATAGTCCTGATTTCAATGAGATGAAACAATATGGAGATGTTCTGGCATACAAATCCATTAAACATCGTATTTTAGGAATGTTTGTTGAAAATATAGTTACTTCCCATCCAGATAATGAAATTATTTATCCATTTTGGGGAAGATACCCATTTTTTGCAGGCCTTTTAAAATCAAATAATATTTTCCTGCAACATGGAATAATCAAAGACGATATTTCATCATGGTTAAATAAAACAAACATGAATTTATCTTTCTTTTTAACTAGTGCACGACTAGAATATGAATCAATTTTCAAATATCCTTACAATTATGATGAAAATGTTGTTAAGTTGTTGGGTCTACCTAGATATGACAACCTTGAAAATAACGAAGATAAAAAACAAATTATTATAATGCCTTCATGGAGGCGTTATTTAACTCGAAAATCAGAAGAGTTTATTAAAGAAAGTGAATATTTCAAAAAGTTCAACTCATTAATTAATAATGAAAAGCTGATAAAAAAAGCACAAGAATACGAATATGAAATAATTTTCAGACCACACCCTAAAGTTTATGATTTTATTGAATTGTTTGACAAAAATGAGTATGTGAAAATTGATTATGATAGAGTTAAATATCAAACCTTATTCAATAACGGATCCATTTTGATTACTGATTATTCATCCGTTGCTTTTGACTTTGCATACCTCTACAAACCTGTATTATATTACCAATACAGTGACGATTATCACTTTGATGTTGAAGAAAGTTTTTTTGACTATGAAAGCATGGGACTTGGAGAAGTCACCAGAAAAGAAGACAAGCTAGTTGATTTAATCATTGAATACATGGAAAATGATTGTAAAATTAAAAAAGAGTATGAAAATAGAATTAGGGAATTCTACTTGTATACTGATAAAAATAATTGTAAAAGAGTATATGATGCAATTAAAGAAATCCCATTAAAGGATTAATTCCATATTGCTCATTCCCCTTAAAAAACTTCCAATCTTAACCTGTTTTTTCTTAAATACCTGAAAACCCATTCGCTCATAAAGGGCTTTGGCACCGGAATTTCTAAAATCAGCATCCAATGTAACGCGATTGTAATCTTTTTTTCTGGCATAATCAATTGCATCAAGTAAAACGCTTTTGCCCAATCCCTGACCTCTAAGCGATTCGTCAATCGCAATTTCTGCAATATAAAAATCATTATCTTCAATATCACATAATACAAAATAATCCAGAACATCCACAATCCATAATCTTAAAGATTTCAAATAGAATTTGTGTGATGTTTTTGAGGTATATATTATCAGAATACCTATGATTTCATTATTTTCATTTAATATTACTTTAAAATAATCATCGATTTGTCTTTTATGGAGATCTTTTTCGATTGTCTTAACTGCTTTATCTGTATTTTTAAAAAGCATGTCAAATGTTCTAAAATCAACGTCATACACTAAACGAGCTACCTTTAATGTATCATGAACATCAGGATTAAAAGTTTCATATTTCATTCAATCACTATTCACTATTGTAAGGGCAAATACTCCTGCACCGAAACCATTGTCAATATTTACAACTGCTATTCCCGGAGCGCATGACTGAAGCATCGCATCAAGAGCAACTCTTCCACCTTCTCCAACACCGTATCCGATAGATGTAGGAACTGCTATAACAGGCACATCAACAAGACCTGCAACAACTGAAGGAAGTGCCCCTTCCATTCCTGCACAGACTATCAGGGCCCTTACACCTTCACTAATCATATGTGCGATTTGAGGAAATAGTCTATGAATTCCGGCCACACCAATGTCATATGAAGTGATTGCTTCACAACCCCCTTCTTCAACTATGACTCTTGCTTCTTCTGCAATGTTGATATCTGAAGTTCCTGCAGTTATAATACCAATTTTAGCAATCGGTTCTTTTTGAATAATTTCTTTTCTGATAACAAGAATTTGAGCTCGTTTGTTATAATCAAAAATCAATTCATCATCGTTTAAATCGTTGGTGATTTTTTCAAATCTTTCTTGTGACAATTTTGTTACTATTAAATCCTTATCGCTGTTTTTCAAGTAATTTTTTATTATTGCAATCAAATCTTCATAATCCTTACTTGGAGAGAATATTGCTTCTGGAAAACCTGTTCTATCTTCACGTTTAATATCAAATTTAGCAATATCATCAAACTCCAGAATATTATCTGCTTTTAGCAGTTTTTCTGCTTCATCAATATTAAGTTCCCCATCAACCAATCTTTCAAGAATATCTTTCATAATAATAATATTTAGGATAAAATTATATAAAATTTAACTTACAATATTATAATTTAATGAATGCTTTAATGATTTTAACCCAAGGTATTGTTCAAGGAGTGGGATTCAGACCATATGTATATAGACTAGCAAGTGATTTAAACTTGAAAGGACATGTTAGAAACCTTGGAAATGTAGTTGAGATAATTATTGAAGGAGAAAATACTGAAGATTTCGTCAAAAGACTTCCTGAAGAGTTACCTCCAATAGCAAAAATTGATTCAATGGAAGTTCGTGAAATCAAAGCAGAAAACCATACTGATTTTAAAATCATTGAAAGTGGAGATACATATTCAGGAGTTAGTGTAATCCCGCCAGACATTGCAATTTGCGAAAAATGCTTAGCTGAAATCAGAAATCCTAATGACAGACGTTATAAATATCCTTTCAATGCATGCACAGATTGCGGACCAAGATTTACAGTGATTGAAAGCGTGCCCTATGACCGTGTCCGCACATCAATGGATGAGTTCCCTTTATGCGATGACTGTTTAATAGAATACCAACAACCATTAGACAGACGTTATCATGGTGAGGCAATATGTTGCAGTGATTGCGGACCTCAAATGAGTTTTTATGATGGAAAAACCCGCGTTGAATGTGAAAATCCCATCAGAAAAGGTGCTGAAGTTTTAAGTAAAGGAAAGATATTGGCAATCAAAGGAATTGGTGGAACACACCTTGTAGTTGATGCATATAATGATGATGCAATAAAAGAGCTGAGAAAAAAATTAAACAGACCTAATCAGGCATTTGCGGTAATGTGCAGAGATCTTGAAAGTCTGGAAAAATATGCTGAGTTAAGCGAAAAAGAAATTAAAACCATTACTTCCAATAAAAGGCCAATTGTCATTTTAAAGAAAAAAACTGGTTACAGATTCCCAGAAAGTTTATCTCCGGGACTGCATAATATTGGAGTAATGCTTCCATACTCACCAATGCATTACTTATTATTCGATGAAAGCGAAATAGACACATTTGTCATGACTTCCGCCAACATTCCCGGCGAACCGATGATGATTGAAAACTCACAAATAATTAATGGAGTTAATGACTATTCACTTGTTCACAATCGTAAAATATTAAACAGATGCGATGATTCAGTTATCCGTTTTAGAAATGATGAGTTATCCTTTATCAGGCGTTCCAGAGGATACACTCCTGAACCTTATACCATCAATTATGATGTTAATGACTTAGATGTTCTTGCGTTAGGTCCTGAATTGGATGTGACATTTTCAATTGCCCGTGGAAATAAAGTTTATCCTTCACAACATATTGGAAACACCAATAAACCTAAAACATTGAAATTTTTACGTGAAGCCATTGAAAACATGCAGAGAATCACAAAAATCAATGAATTTGACGTGATTGCATGTGATATGCATCCTCATTTCTTTACAACCCGTTTAGCATATGAACTTGGTGAAAAATATGATGCGGAAGTCTTACCTGTACAACATCATCATGCACATACTGTAGCACTTGCAAATGACCACGGAATTGAAGAGATGATTTGCATTGCTGCCGATGGAGTGGGTTTCGGAAGCGACGGCACCAGCTGGGGAGGTGAAATTCTTTATACAGACATCAGCAGTTTTGAAAGATTAAGTCACCTGCAACCTCAATTAATGCCCGGAGGAGATGTTGCAACCAAATATCCTGTAAGAATGCTTGCAAGCATCCTAAATGACGATGATCTAATTAGACATTATGCAAATTACTTTAAATACGGAGAAATTGAAATAAAAAATATCAAAAAACAAATTAATTCAGGAATAAATGTCGGAATTACCACAAGTACAGGCAGGGTTCTTGATTCAATGGCTGCGGCATTAGAAATATGTCATGAGAGAACATACGAAGGAGAATGTTCCATGAAACTTGAATCTGCAGCATATTATTCAACAAATGAATTAGAAATTCCGGTAATCATTGAAAATAATCAGCTTAACACCACTGAGATATTGCGGGAAGTGGTAAGATTATATCAAAATGGTGCAAAAAAATCTGATGTTGCAGCTGCAGGCCAGATTGCTATTGCAAGCGGTTTGAGTGAACTGGCAATACAGGCGGCAGACAATAAGAATATCTCAGATATTGGCGCTACAGGCGGCGTATTTTACAACGAAGCCATAACAGACTGTGTTAAAAATTACATTGAAAACAACGGTTATAACTTCATACAACACCTAAATACCTGTGCCGGAGACGGATCTGTATCTTTAGGTCAGAGTATTGTTTGTAAAAAAAGTGAAAAAAATGTTTGAAAAAAGTTTCAAACAATATCATCTATTTTTCATGGTTCTTTCAAGAATATATTCGGCCCTTTCTTTCAAGTTACCATATAATCTAATTTGATTTTTCAACTCATCGATTGCTTCAAGTTGGCCATCATCAATTCTTTTTTCTATGTCCAATAATTTAGACCATTCATCACCTGATGGAAGTTGCAATGTATTGAGCATGTCGTCAGTGAATTGTACATCGAAGTTGTTTCTATTAATAGTAATATGGATGTTAACTTCATTCTGCAAATCATAATATTTACGCGGACGACCTCTTAAAATCTTTTTATAAGAAGAATTCAGTATACCTATGTCTTCCATAGCACGCAAATGAGCAATGATTGCTTTTTGACCTATATCCAACTCATTTGAAATTTCACTTACAAACATAGGTTCTTCTCTTAAAAGATTTATAATGTCTCTTCTAGTTTTACAACCCATTACATCAAGGATGTCTTCCACATCAATGTCATCTGCACAGTCATTGTAGTTGGTTCTTAATTCTATATGACCTTTTGACAAATTAACATTTTTACGTGGTTTTTCATTTTTCTCAATGTTGTTTGTATTAGTCATGTTTATACATTTTGTATCGAAACCTTTATATAACTTTTTGTTACTATAATAATGTAAGAGAAAGATAACTTTTGGTTACTTTAATATTTGGTTCAGAAAAACTTGAAGTAATAACTCTTAAATGATGAACCATTTTCCTATATGTCCATAAATTCCCAAAAAACCAATATTAAAAACTAAAAGTTTAACTTCTCGGTTAAGAGCTATTACTGAGGTTTTTCTAAAAACCTAAGGAAAGGTGTAACTATGACTGATGAAAATAAAAGCGAAACTGAAGTTAAAACAGAGGATATTCAAGAAAATTTTGAGGAAATTCTTGAAGAGAAAAATCAGGAAATAGAACAGCTCAAAAAAGACCTTGAAAAATCCCAAGGTGAAACTCAAGAATATATCTCACTATCACAAAGACTTCAAGCAGATTTTGAAAACTTCAAAAAAATAACTGACAAAAGAAACAAAGATCTCGTAAAATTCGCAAATGAAAATCTTATAAAAGAATTCCTAGACTGCTACGAGGACTTCGGTAGAGCTTTAGAAACAGAGAATGATGAAGATTTAAGAAATGGTATAGAACTCATATACAATAAATTTACAGATGTACTTAAAAAAGAAGGTATTGAAGAAATCCCAGCAAAAGGAGAAAAATTCGACTTAAACAAACATGAAGCATTAATGGTTCAAGAGTCCGATGATGTTGAAAACGGATATATCATTGAAGAATTAATGAAAGGATACATGTACAAAGATAAAGTTCTTAAATATTCAAAAGTTATAGTTTGTAAAAAATAATGTTTATTAAATAATATATTAAAAAAAATTAAGGTGATTAATTATGTCTGATACTAAAAAAGAAAAAATTATTGGAATCGATTTAGGTACTAGTAACTCCGCAGCATCCGTACTTGTAGGGGGAAAACCAACTACAATCCCATCCGCTGAAGGAGCAAGTCAATACGGTAAATCATTCCCAAGTTATGTTGCATTTACAGAAGACGGTCAAATGTTAGTCGGTGAACCAGCAAGAAGACAAGCAGTAACCAACCCTGAAAATACCATCAGTGCAATCAAAAGAAGCATGGGTACTGATCACAAAGTTACTGTAAACGGAAAACAATACTCCCCACAGGAAATTTCCGCATTCATCCTACAAAAAATCAAAAAAGACGCAGAAACCTTCCTCGGCGAACCAATTGAAAAAGCTGTAATTACCGTACCTGCATACTTTGACGACAACCAAAGAACCGCAACAAAAGATGCAGGAACCATTGCTGGTCTTGACGTTGTAAGACTCGTAAACGAACCAACCGCAGCAAGCCTCGCATACGGTCTTGACAAAGCAGAAGAAGATGACATGAACATCATGGTTTACGACCTCGGTGGAGGTACCTTAGACGTAACCATTATGGAGTTCGGTGGAGGAGTATTTGAAGTAAGATCCACCAGCGGAGACACCCAACTCGGTGGTACCGATATGGATAATGTATTAATCAAATACTTAGCTGATGAATTCAAAGCTCAAGAAGGTATTGACTTAATGGATAACGATCAAGCAGTACAAAGATTAAGAGAAGCTGCTGAAAAAGCTAAAATTGAATTATCCACCACTACCACAACTGAAGTTAACTTACCTTTCATTGCTATGGGAACTGATGGAACTCCTAAAAACTTAATCATTACACTTACAAGAGCTAAATTAGAAGAGCTCGTTGATTCAATTGTTGAAAAATCAGGTAAACCAATGCAACAAGCATTAGATGACGCTAAAATGAGCAAATCCGAAATCGATAAAATCATCTTAGTCGGTGGACCTACCAGAATGCCAATCGTACAAAAATATGTTGAAAAATTCATAGGAAAACCAGTTGAACGTGGAATTGACCCAATGGAATGTGTATCCATGGGTGCTGCTATTCAAGGAGGAGTATTGGCTGGTGAAATTAAAGACATCGTTCTTTTAGACGTAACCCCATTATCCTTAGGTATTGAAACCTTAGGTGGAGTATCAACCACTTTAATTGAAAGAAACACTACAATTCCAACTAAGAAAAGCCAAGTATTCTCCACTGCTGCAGATAACCAACCTTCAGTAGACATTAATGTTTTACAAGGGGAAAGAAAAATGGCAGCAGACAATACCTCTTTAGGTCGTTTCCAATTAGTAGGAATCCCACCTGCACCAAGAGGAGTTCCACAAATCGAAGTAACATTCGATATTGACGCAAACGGTATTATCAATGTAACTGCTAAAGACAAAGGAACCGGTAAAGAACAAGCAATTACCATTACTTCCTCAACCAAATTGTCCGATGAAGAAATCGAACAAAAAATCAAAGAAGCAGAAATGAATGCTGAAGCAGATGCAAAAAGACAAGAAGAAATTGAAATCAGAAACAATGCAGACTCATTAATTTACACTTCAGAAAAAACCTTAGATGAACTCAAAGATCAAGTATCTGAAGATGAAAAAACTAAAGTCGAAGGACTTGTAGCTGAATTAAGAGAACTCATAGCTGGCGATGACGTTGATGCCATTAAAGCAAAATCCGATGAATTATCAAATGTAGTTCAAGAGATTGGAGCTAAAATCTACCAACAGGCACAAGCTGAAGCACAAGCTCAACAACAAGCAGGAGCTGACCCTAACGCAGGTGCTAATGATGGTGATGATGACACAATTGATGCAGACTATGAAGTAAAAGACGATTAGAATTAAATAATACAGTTTTATTAAATTGTTTAGGTTAATAAATAAAAATCAGAATCAGAATCAAAAAACAGTTAAACTAACAATTAAAATAAAACTATTATTTTTTTCTATTATTTATTATTTTTTAAGGTGAATAAATGGCAGACAAGCGTGACTATTATGATGTTCTAGGCGTGGATAAAAACGCTGATGAAAAAACAATTAAAAAAGCTTATCGTAAATTAGCTAGAAAATACCATCCAGATGTTTGCGATGAACCTGATGCAGAAGATAAGTTCAAAGAAGTGAGTGAAGCTTATGCTGTCTTGTCTGATGATGAAAAACGTCAAAGATATGATCAATTTGGTCATGCAGGAATGGATGGATTTACTGCAGAAGACTTCTATCAAAATGTGAACTTCGAAGACATATTCCAAGGATTTGATATTGGAAATATTTTCGACATGTTCGGTTTCGGCGGAGGATCACGCTCCAGACAAAGAGCCGGACCACAAAGAGGCTCAGACATATATACAGAAGTACCTATTTCTCTTGAAGAGGCATTCAACGGTTGCGAAAAAGAAATCAAAATCACAAGAAGCGAACTGTGCCCAACATGCCACGGTTCAAAATCAAAACCTGGATCAGACCCTGAAACATGTAAAACATGTGGCGGAACAGGCCAAATCAAGGAAGTCAGCAACACATTCCTCGGTCAAATGGTCAATGTCAGACCATGCAGAGAATGTGGCGGAACCGGTAAAATAATTACCGACCCTTGTGATGACTGTCACGGAAAAGGAAGCAAAAGAAAAACAAAAACAATCAAAATTGAAATTCCCGAAGGAGTCGATGAAGGCAACCACTTAAGAGTTTCAGGCGAAGGAAACTGCGGTGAACAAGCTGGCCTTGAAGGAGATTTAATAGTAACAGTTCATGTAAAAGGACACAGGCAATTCACACGTGAAGGCGACCACATATACATGGAACAGCAAGTAAGTTTCCCACAGGCAGCGTTAGGTGATGTCTTAAGCATTCCTACAATTGAAGGAAAAGAGGTTGAATTTAAAATCACACCGGGAACACAAAGCGGAACAGTATTCAAATTAAGAGGTCAAGGAATGAACTCCGTAAGACACTCAGGTAGAGGAAACATGTACGTTACCGTGAACGTTGTAGTTCCTAAGAAATTAAATTCAAAACAGAAAAAACTGCTTAAGGAATTCGCTGAAATCAGCGGAGACGAAATTAAGCATGTTAAAAAAGGACTCTTCGACAGGGTCAAGGATGCAATGTAAATTAGTTTCCTACTAATTTACTTCCACTATTTTTCTTATTTTCAGACTCGATTAAACGAGTGTTTTAATATTTTACTTTTACATTATTGATGATAACATCCATAATTCAATATGCTCATTGTTAAAAAATATATTACATCCACTGTGATATAGATGAAGTCTCTCCAATATACGGATTATTATTTTTTAATGAATACAAGTAATTACTGGATTGGAAATTACTAGTACAATACATCAATAGAGAGTTAATTAAACATTAAGTAATTGTAAAAACCATATTTAAAATCAACATCAAATGCGATATAAGCAATTAGTTTTTTAAAAAGCAGAATTATGAATTGAGTAATCTATATGAAAAATAAAAAAAGTAATAGAGATTAAAAATCCCTATTTTTTAACAGTCACTTTTTTAGTAATTTTAGTTTTCAAGTAGGAAACATTGAATTTATATTTTTTACCTTTCTTGAGTTTTTTAATTACTTTTTTCTTAATGGTTACTTTAGCTACACCTTTCTTGTTTGTTTTGGCAACGTATTTTTTACCTTTGAACTTAAAGGTGATTTTTTTGCCTTTTACAGCCTTACCATTGATTTTTAAAGTTGCTTTAAGTACAAGTTTTTTAGCGGATTTTTTAACTTTCATGTTTTTAGATTTTAAAACAATCTTATCCACTTTTGGTTTAGGGACAACTTGATTAACAACTTTCAAATTAGCAGCTCCGTTAAATGCATTATATTTAGCATCACCAAGATATTGGTAAGTCAATTGTTTGTCACCTGCAGCCAAACCCGCAACATTAACATTAGCAACACCATTTTCAATGGATGCATAATATTTGTTTCCGTCAACATCAACTAAAACAATACCTGTTGCATCTTTAGGTAAATCAATAGCAATATTAGTTGCTTTACCCGCAACAATGCTGCTTGGAGCATTCACATTTGCAGAAGGAGTTACTTTAGCAACATTACCATTAATATTTTTCTGGAATGAATCGTATTTACCATCTCCTGAATATTCAACAGAGATATCATGATCTCCTGCAGACAAGTTGGAAATAGGTACACTTGCAGTACCATTTATAACAGGAACAGTGATTTCATTACCATCAATATTAACGGTCAAATTACCTTCAGCATCACTAGGCAACGCAATGGATATTTCATTGTCTCCAGTAGTCAATTCATCCGGAACATTGATATTTGGATTAACAGTAACATCACGTGAAACGCTTGATTTTTTATAATCATCATCACCAGAGTATGTTGCAGTAATCTTGTGATCTCCCATTGACAGGTTATCTAATGGGATTCTTGCAGTACCGTTTACAACAGGAACGGTGACATTAGTCTCATCATCTATTGTTACAGTTACATTACCAGTTGCATCGCTTGGCAAGCTAATAGTTATTTCACCATCATTATATGGTACTTCATCAGGAATGTTGATATTAGCATCGACAGTAATTTCACCAGTCACTGTTTTTGCAGGATACTTCTCATCACCGGAATATTTTACAGTGACTTCATGAGTACCATAATCCAATGCTGATGCGTTGACATATGCCACACCATCTTCAACTGTTGCATTGAATGTTTTATCACCGATGATTACAGTCACGTTTCCTTCAGCGCCGTCAGGTAAATTGATTTCAATAATTGAATCCTCACCATATAAAGAGTCCCCATCAATAGTGATGTCATAGATTACGTTAAAGCTTTCTGTTGACTCAGCACCATGATAATTGTCATCACCTGAGTAAACAACTTTAACTGTGTGTGTTCCATTAGTCAAGTCTGAAACTGTAATGTATGCGGAGGAATCTATTAAATCGTAAGTTTCACCTTCATTGTCATCAATATAAACTGTCACAGATCCGGTAGCTCCGTCAGGCAATGTCACTTCAATATAGGCGTCTTCACCTAATTGAATAGATTCAACATTTATTTGAGGAACTGTTTGTAACTTATTGACTATTACAGTGACAGTGGTTTCAGCTTCATTGAATACTTCATCACCGGAATATTTTACAGTGAATGTGTGAGTACCGTTAGCCAAACCGGAAATGGATATGATGGCCTGGCCTTCATTGATTTCGCCATAATATTTACCATCAACAACCACTGAACCTTTAGCGGTTTCATTAAGTGTAACAATGATTTCAACAACATCGCCCACATCTATAGGATCAGCACTAGCTGTTATATCTACATCCAATTTTTCAATTGTGAATTGGGTTACATGACTAACCACTCCATTATAGATTACCACTAGGTTATGGTCCCCATATGATGTGTTTTCAAGAGAGTAGATTGCATTACCGTCAACGAGAGGCAGTGTTTTTACTTCATCATCAACAATGACTATTATCTCTCCTGTTGCTCCAGGAGCTGAAATGGTTATTGTGGAATCCTTGGTGATTTCGCTTCCTACATCCAATTTTACATCCACATTAAGTGGAGTTACATTAAAGTCTGCGGTTGTGCGTGCAGGAGCATATTTATCATCACCGCTGAAAGTGATTGTTGCAGTGTTTTCTCCAACTTTGAGTGCTGGAATTTCTGCCACATATTTTCCATCGGCTAATCTTGCACCATAATTAATTCCGTCGACTGTTACAGTCACAACACCTTTTGCATCATTTGGAATGCCTGAAATGATAATGGATATGTTGTTTCCTGCTGTTGCATTAATGGCATATGCAGTGATGTCCAGTTCATTTTTAGTTACCTCGAATGATTTTGAAACTGATTCCGCAATATAATTCATTCCCTCATAAGTGATTGTGAATGTGTAATTGCCTTCTTTTAAATCAACCAGTTCAAATACGGCTTTGTTGCCAGATATTGTTTGTAGTTTAATGTTTCCATTTAATTCTAATTTTACAGTAGCATTTTCATCACATTCTGTGAATTCAACTTCGACTGTTTGATTATTGCCCACTTTAACAGTTTCATCATATTTAACTATTGGAACTGTTTGTTTTTTAGTCACATTGAATGCAGTTTCATTACGAGCAACATTATAGTTTTCATCACCATTATAAGTAACTATGATAGTGTATTCTCCAGCATTCAAAATACCTAAGTCAAGTTTAGGATCATTGACATATACAGTGTACGGTTTATTATTAACCAATACAGTGAAATTACCAGTTGCCTTATCTGAAGTTAAAGCAAATGTGATTGTTTGTGGTTTGCCGTATTCGACAGATTCTGCAACGGTTGTGATGTTTGTGAATGTCTTATCCACTGTGAAAATAAATTCAGCGATATCGCTTGAATAATAGTTTTCATCACCATTATATTGGAATTTGGAAATGTAGCTTCCAACAGCCAAGTCATCACCGACTCTTAATGTTGCATTACCCTCCACCAAATCAACAGTGTATGGAACATTATTAATCCAGATTGTAATGTTACCTGTAGGAGTTACATCCTCCTTACCTTCAACAGTAATGTTTACTGTACCGTTTTGCCATCTAATAGCATTGGTTACTTCAGAAGACATTCCTTCAATGTCATGTTGGAATACCAATGAGAGGGTTAAGCTTCCAACTGTAGCTGTTACTTTTTCACCAACTCTTAATGTTTTCTCCAAGATTGCCTCTGCAACACCATTGTCGAGTCTGACTGTGGATGGGTTGAGGTTGTCTGAGAAAATAACATCAGCATTCAAATCAGTGTAACTGCTGCCGTCATTCAAAGTGTTCAATGTTGCTTTAAACACGCTGCTTTCATTATCGAAGGTCATCACTATCCAATTGTTCGGTGTAATTTGAATATGACTGAAGTCCGGATTGTTTGAAGACCAGAAGTTGTAATCCAGATTACCCTCTTTAATTTTAATCCAATCCCACCTGATGTTGAAATCCATATTGGATATCACACAATTGTTCATGTTTAATGATTTTGCTTCAATGAAAGTGGAGTATGTGTCCTGAGTTCCTATGATGTTTGTGAAAACGGAATTTGTAATTATGACGTCGGCACCTGCACCAAATGCACTGGAACTGTCAACAAGAAGATCACTGTATGCTTTAATATTGTTGAATGTTGAATTGTCAATGTAAATTTTATTCTTAGCATTGCTTAATCCCTGGTTTACACCATCAGTCGCTATTACTCCTCCACTATGATGAGATACAACATTATCGAAATGGGAGTTAGTAATGTTCAATGAGACGTCCCAATCCTTCAAGTAGATTGCTGCACTTTTACCGTTTTGCTCATAAATATTTGTAAATGTGGAATTGATAATATCCAAACTGTCGGCATCAACAACATTTATAAGAGAACCGTAAGTTGAAGAGGATGCTGCTGAATTGTTGAAAGTTAAGTTGATGAAACGAACATTGACCTTATTAATTGTGAACATTGATGTTCTAGTCATTTCAGCATCAATTACTGCATCATTACCAATTATGTCAACATCAATCATTTTTGATGAGGAATATGTAAGGCCAATATTATCTGATCCTTTGAATATGCCATTAAGAACAATTGTTCCATTTCCTTTCATGAGTGAAAATGCTTTTTTAATAGATTTGAATGGATTTTCACTAGATCCATTTCCATTTTCATCATCACCTTCAGAGGCATTGACATAAATAACATTAATAACAGTGTACATTGATTTAATAGTTGTGTTAACTTTATTGAAGTTTACATCACCAGTATATTCAACATAAACATCATGCACGCCACTCGGCAAATCAGCACCAATATTGTAAGTTGCTTCACCATTATCATCTAATTTTACTCTTTTATTTACATTTTTAGAGATAATTGTTACGTTTCCAATCGGAATTACTCCATTTACCGGATTAACTTTGATTGAGATAATGTCATCATTACCAACGAGAATTGTTGCTCCGCCTGTCACATCTAATGTTGTATTAACAGTTTTAATGATAAATGAAGAGTTTTTAGATGCGAACAAGTAATTTGCATCACCGTCATAGTAAACATTGATAGTGTAGTTTCCTGCAGTTAAATTATATCCTATGTCAAATGTCAATTTACCGTTTTCAGCATAGGCAGTGTAAACGATATCTCCAATTGTTACATTGAATTTACCGGTGATTTGTTCTTCATCCAAGCCGGTTACATTAACGTTAACGGTAATGTTTTTACCTAATTCACAGGTTTCAGGATTTTCAATTTCAATTGTTGGCATTTCCATTCTTTTAACTGTCAGTTGAGAAGATGTAGTAGATGCATTTAAGTAATTGTCATCACCTTCATATTTGATTTCAGCAGTGTAAGTTCCTTTTGTAAGAGTGTCTCCAATATCGAAACTTGCCTTGCCAGCATTCAATTGAACAGTTTTTTCTATATTACCTATTTTAACTGTTATGTTTCCACTTGGAGCAAATGTAGGAGTGTATGTACCTTCAACAGGTTCTTGACCTAATTTGCTAATAATCACATCATCAACAATAGTTGTTGAAGCCTGCTTAGTATAAAATCCAAAGTAAAGGTTATCAGCAGTTACAGAAGCGGTTCCCATGAGATTACCGTTTACATAAAATGCCATTTGCCTATTTTCAATGGTTATTTTAAATATATCCCCTTCTTTTGGTGCTGCAAATCCATTAAATTTAGTGGAACCAGATTTACCCCAAAATGTATAAGTTGATCCAGAATGAGATAAATAACCAATATTGCTTGACCAGGTTTTACCGGTAAATGCATATAATCTGAAGTTGGTTGAACTTACATATTTAAATTCGAATTGACTTCCCGCTTCAGGGAATATGATTGCAGCGTCGCTTCTTAAATATGATTGAGATGAAATTTTAACACCATTGGAGACTATGCTAGTAGTAACCCAATTTGCATAAGTACTTGAGGTGGATACTTTAACCAAACTGGAGGTACTTGTTGAAGTCTTGTCAATGCTGAACAGTGGTTTATCATAATAATAGACTACACCTTCAGGAGTTACTGTTACAGTCATTGTAACGTTGTTTCCTTCATCAATTGTGTCTCTTGCCAATTCAGCACTTACATCCACATCAAATTTTGGGACATTTAGATACAATTTTGTAGTGACATTATTGAATTTGCTGTCACCACTATACTTTATCACGATTTCATTAGGACCCATAGGCAAATCTCCATCAACAGGGAAGTAATTTCTACCGTTGTTTAAAATTTTAGTTACATCATTTCCATTAATAGTTACTGTAACCTCACCAGTTGGAGTTGTAAAATCATTTAAAACATTGATAAATATATAAGTGGATATTCCTTTGTATACGGTATCATTATCAAGAGTTATTGTAGGATTTAATTTTTCAACTTTAAACACTGAATCTAATTTAACTCTTTCTGAATCCGCATAGTTTTCATCACCATTGTATTTAATATAAACATTATACTCTCCACCACCAAGGTCATAACCTAAGTCAATAGTTCCTTCACCATTTTCATCCAAGTTAATAGTATACATTGTACTGTTCAACCATAGAGAAACTGTCATAGTAGGTACGGTTCCTTCAATTCCAGTCAATTTTACACTAATTGTACCGTTTACCCCAACAGTTGCATTAGAAACAACATTTCCTGAAAATTCTTTGATTGTTGGTTTAACTGTAAAGGATATAGTTTGTGAATCGATTGTTGCGGTAGCTGCATAACTGTCGCCAATGCTCAATTCATCATCCAATACTATGGTTGCTACCCCATCTTTAGTGTTTACAATATTTGAAACTTCATTGATTGTAATGATGGCTTGTCTAATTGGGATTGAAACAGACTCTTCCACAGGAGTTTCATCATTTAAAGTGTTGATTGTGGCTGAAACTTTTTTACCATCAATTGAATAGCTTAATACAAGCCAGTTAGTCAAGGTTACACCAACAGAAGTTGGATTATTGGTTCCCCACCAATTAGCTTGGTAATTTGCAGATCCTCCGACGGTTTGAGCGTCTGTTCCCACAAATGCATTATAATTGACGATTGCATCTGCATCAGTTACTCTCATAGTGTTTGGAGCTGAAGTAGCAGTGTTTCCTTCGAAAATGTTTCCTTTTATTATACCAGTTTTGATTAATAAAGCTCCAGCGACTAGTTCCCCACTACCTCCTGTACGGATAGCTGAATTTCTAATGAATCTTGAATTCAGAATGTTTGTAGTAGCGGTTGTGGTATATATTGCTCCACCTCCACCACCGACACTAGAAGAGGAATAAGAATATCCATTATATACATTTCCTTCGAATAATGAATTATCCACATTTAATGAACCGCCATTCAAGTAAATAGCAGCTCCCCCTCCTAAAGCGGAATAGTCTGTTTTGGTTAAAGTGTTGTTGATAAAGCTACTGTTTATAACAGTTACCTGTGCATTATTAGCGGATAATGCTGCACCAGTTAAAGCAGTTACCTTATTGTCAATGAGAGTAACATTGATTAAAGTCAATGAGCCACCATTAATGTAAATGGCCGCACCGCCTGGAGAAGCAACAGACCCGCTTGTTAAAATCATGTTTTTCAATGTCACATCTGCATTTGCAATGTTGAAGATCCTAACTTTATTTCCACTTGCATCAGTTGCATTGATTGTGAATCCATGACCATCGATTGTGATGCTTTTATCGATTACAATACCGTTTTTATAAGTAGTTTCTTCATTAATATTCACTTCATTTAATTTTACTCCATTTTCCAAATCAATGACATCATTTTCATTAGCGTCTTTGATTTTAGAGTCTAATTGAGCGAAATTATCATGATCAGAATCAATTGGTTTTAAAGTGTAATCTGTGCTAACTTCTGAAACTTTTATTGAAACATTATAATTTGAGTCATATGTAACAGCTTTATCAAATTCGACAGTTGCAATGCCGTTTTCAAGAGTTGTTTCTTTTACAACATCATCCCAAGAAACGGTGACCGGCAATGTTGGGAATTTTTCAGGGTTTGGAGCATTTGCACCATTGTTTAAAGTTGTGAATGATACCTTGATTAAAGTATCGTCATTTGTAATGTTCATTACAATCCAGTTATTTAATGTTACTCCAACATTTTCAGGAGCATTGGTTTTCCACCAGTTATAATCGAAGTTACCTGTTCCGGAAACTGTTTGTCCGTTAGAGAATACATTATAATTAGCACTAGCCTCACTTCCAAGAGTCACTGCACCTGCGGAATTGCCTTCAAAAATAGAGCCTTCAATAGTACCTTTTTCAATTTGAACTGCACCGGCAGAGGTTGCAGTATTTTTCACAAATGTAGAATTTACAATATTGACGTTACCATCAGCTGAATAAACTGCTCCACCGTTTGTTGCATTGTTTTCAGTGAAAGTAACTTTATTTAAAGTTAATGTTCCATCATCAACAAGGATAGCTCCACCATTATCGGCAGAAGCACCAGTCAATATTATATCTCTTAATGTTACGGTTGCGCCATTAACTATTTTGAATATTCTTACTTTATTTCCATTAGCATCGGTTGCATTAATTGTTAAACCATGCCCATCTATAGTTATATCTTTGTCTATTGTGATACCCTGTGCGTAGGTAGTTTCTTCACCAGTCACGCCAGTGTTTAGTTGGAAATCACCTTTTACATCATAGGTTTCTCCTGCAGGAGTATTTAGGATATAACTTTCTAGTTCAGCGAAACTTTTGACTTTATCATTTACAACAAAACTTAAAGATTGATTATTAACTGTGGCGACAACAGTATTGCCTGCATAATCTGTAATTGGCCCATCTAATGTTAATGTTCCAATACCTTTAACAATTTTAACCTTTTTAGTTTCACCTAAACCGGTTATTGTAGCTTCCATAGTTGGCAATAATGCTAAATCACCTAATTCGGTGCCATCATTGAGTTTAGTCAATTTTACTACAACATTATTGTCATCATGTTCAATAGTCATGACCATCCAATTGGTCAAATCAAGGCCAACATCGCTTGGTTCATTTGTTCCCCACCAGTTGTAATACCAGTAATAATCCTTATTTTCATTTACATATTGATTCTTGCTAATTTTACCGTCAGTAAATGCATTGTGATGTATTTCCCCACCACTTTCAAACTGAGCAGATACTGAGTCATCAGCCACATTGCCTTCAAATAGACAACCTGTTACGACATAATCAGTTCCTCTGAAGTAGAGTGCAGAAACAGAATGTGCAGAATTATCTCTAAAAGTAGTATTTACAACCATAGAACTGCGAGCGTTCGGAATCGCATAAACTGCACCTGCAATAGCTCTTGCGGCATCACAAGTCAATCTGTTGTTAACGAATTCAGAGTTGGCAATTGATACAATAGAATTTAATGAAGCAATTGCTCCACCCCCTGCCTGATTTGAAATTTTACCGAAAATAGCTTCGTTGTTTTCGAAAAGAGTTCCATCAACATATATGCTGGAACTTCCTTGATTGGCATTTATTGCAGCTCCACCACCTGCAGTATTTGGAGCCTGGTCATGTTTAAGGGTGTTGTTTACAAAGGATCCTCCTGTAACATTAACTGTACCTCCATTATAGACCATCACTGCAGCTGAACCGATTTTATTGTTTGCGGTCATCTGTGCATAATTGTTAATGAAGTTTACATTAATCAATGTTAAGTATCCTCCGTTTACAGTAATTGCACCACCTATTTGATTACCATCACCTATATAGCTTGCGCCAGTGATAGTTAAATCTTTCAAGGTTACGTGAGCCCCTGAAGCAATGGTAAACAAGCGAACTTTGTTTCCATTTGCATCGGTTGCATTAATCGCCTGATTGTAACCGTTGATGGTTAAGTCTTTACTTATTGTCATTCCATTCGCATATGTTGTTTCTTCACCAGAGGTTCCTCCATTTAATGTCACGTTTGTGTTTAAATGAATTGTTCCTCCAGCGTCAACATTTTGTATTGCATTGTCGAGTGCAGCGAAATTTTCATCATCTACATCGACTTCTTCCTCGTTTAAAATATCATTTTCCAGATTATCAGAGCCTAAATCATCTGCAGCTTCATCTGATGCAATTAAATCATCTGAATCTGTTGCGGATACTGATCCGAGTATCAGGAAAACTAATAATATCATTCCAAGGAACGATAGTGATTTCTTAATAATCTCACCCCTCATTTATTTTTGATATCATACTGTGTTTAAGTTGATTAAATATAATTGAAAAAAAATAAAGTATGATAAATATATGTTGGAATTTATAATATATAAATTTTTAAAATATTTCAAATGAAATTGAAAAAAAGGAATAAATAAAATGAATTTAATCATTTTATTTTCTAATTTTGATTTTATTTTTAATGGTGGATTTACCATAACTTGTTTTTATAGTGTATTTGCCCACCTTAAGTTTTAATTTAAGCTTTAATGTTGCAACACCTTTTTTATTGGTTTTTACCTTATATTTTTTACCCTTAAATTTAAAAGTGATTTTTTTACCCTTAAGGGGCTTGCCCTTTCCGTTGACCAGTTTAGCTTTGAACTTAATTACTTTGCCTTTCTTCTTGGAAATGTTTTTAGCTGTCAAAACAGGCTTGACTGTAATTTTATTTGAAACCTTGTAATTGGCATAATGAACAGTTACAACATATTTGTTCGGCTTTAAACTAATTTTAAGTGAAGCATATCCATTCCTATCAGTTTTAACATTATAGTTTTTACCTGCAATGCTGAATTTGACTGGAACTCCACTTCCCACAGCCTTGCCGTCATGGCCTATTATCTTAACAGTATAATAATTTCCACCAGTATAATACATTACCAAATCCCTATTCTCAATAATCGGAGCATAAACATTAATGATGCTTTCAATATATTCCCCTGAATCCGGATTGATAACAGTTACAAGGTAACTTTTAGGCGCTAACTCCATATCCACATTTATTTCACCGAATTCATTTGTCCTGTAATCATATTTTATGCCGTCGATTATCACATCAACATTGGTGTTGATTAATGGGGTTCCATTCCTATCAATGAAAAATACTGAATAAGAACTGCCGTCACCCAATAGCTTGGTGAATCTGTCTGCAAAGATTGTCGGTAAAATCTCCAGGTTGAATCTTTCGGTCAAACCGTCATATGGATTAGTTACGGTAATGATGTGACTGCCTGATGCTATATTGAGGTTGAAGTCGAATATTCCGCTGCTTGGAATTGTTGCAATGTAATTGGTTCCATCTATGCCTATTAGGAATTGCTCATTTCTGATTAGTTTCCCACTACCTTCAAGGAATTTCACTGTCAGGTATGGTGTTTCACCATAATACTTAATTGCATTCTCCCCTTCAATGGTTTTTAAAACTGTTATTGTGGTTCTGTTAAATGAATTTTCATATGGTATTCTTCCGTAATAGTAGCATTCAACATCATAACGACCTGGTTTTAAATCTATTTTCAAGGTTATCCAACCGTTTTCATCAGTTGTGCAATTATAAGTCACGTTATTTAAGAGAACTGAGATTGTTTTGTTGGCCAGTCCCCTGCCGCTGTCATCAACCACTTGAGCATGGAATTGTGTTCCGTTACGATAATATTTGACTAGCTTTAAAGCGAACAGCTGTGTGGAATCACCGGAAACCATGAGCTTAATGGAGGATGAAGCCTTTTTATATTGCTTATCACCATTGAATACTGCCTTGACAGTGTAAACATCCGGATATAAGTCAACATTCAGATAGGCCCTGCCTTCACTGTCTGTCAATGTAGGGTAATTATTATTTCCAATGGAGAATGTGACTGATTTATTGGCGAGCAATGTTCCGTTAACGTCTGACAAGACAATATAATATTTTGCGTTTTTGATTGTTGTCTCTCCCTTATAGATTATTGTCTTTATTTTATTGTCTGATGATTCTATGCTGATAGTGTTGATTGAATTGCTTGCAAGGTATCTTTCATTTCCTTTAAATGTGGCTTTTGCAATATAGTTGCCATATTCCAATTCCAAATCAAATGTCACTATGCCGTTCCTGTTTGTTGTTTTGGTAAGGTTAACGACTGAATCGCCGTCAACTGTGAATATTTCAAGGGTGATTTCACAGCTACCGATTGCGTTTCCCAACGGGTCAGTCAATATGATTTTAAACTGGCTTGTCTCATTATCCAATGCGTTCATGTCACTGGCTGATAATGTAGAAGATAACTTATCAGAATCGACTACAAGTATTGTTGAAGATCCTTTAGATGGAACATAATTCGGATTGTCCATACTGTAAGTGATATTATAAGCTCCTTCCTCAAGATTGAGAAGGAGTTTAGCGATTCCATTATCATTAGTGGTTAGATTATACTTTGTTCCGTTAAGGTCAACCTGAACCTGCATGTTTTTAATCGGCACATTATTAACGTTCTTGAGGGTTATTTCATATTGCCTTGCCTCACCATAGTTCACTATAATGTCTTTTCCCAATATTGTTGTCGGCATTTTATAGACAGTTATTTTATTTGACCCTGAACCGAAAATGTTATAATAGTCATTGGAGTATTTATAAGTAATATTATACTCTCCAGGGTTTAAATTGATTTTCAAACGTCCCAATCCGAATGCATCAGTGATTACTTCATAGGCCTGTGACCATTCTCCGGAAGTCAAGGACACTTGGATTTTCTTTCCATATTGGCTGTATGCGTTGGGATCATTGAATTCTATGATGAAGAATTTGTCTTCACCATAATACTGGACGAGGTCTGTGGAGTTTATTTGGATCTTCTGCAATACTGCTTCCTTGCTGACAATAATTGTTGCAGCATTGGTTGCATCAGCATACCATTCATTGCCACCATAATCGAATGTTGCCAAGTAGCTTCCCTCATCCAAATCAATTATAAAGGATGCTTCACCATTGGAGTCTGTGTTCATCTCATATGTTTTTATTAGTTTGCCCTTATAGCAATTCAAGATTATTGTCTCATTGCTAACTCTCCTGCCATACATGTCGCTTAAAACAATAGTGTAGATGCCTTTTAACGGTATTGTTGCATGATGGAATCCTGAAACTATTGTCAGTACCTTTTCCACATGAATCACATTGCTTGCAGCACTTGGACCGTAAATGTCATCTCCTACAAATTCCGCTTTAACATTATATGTTCCCGGAAGATAGTTAATTGCAAGGTTTGCCCTACCGTTATCGTCCGTTTTAATAACGAATCTGTCATACAGGTCCCCTTGTGACAATGTTACAACAATGTTTTCCCCTCGTATCAAGGTCCCATATACATCCTTTAAGGTAATGTTGTAAATTCCACCCTGACCGTATAAAGTAACTTCTGGCACGATTAAAGTTGAATTGGCAGGTTTAATCTCGATTTGTTTCACTATGGAACATGGAGCATACCATGAATCGCCTTTATATTCTGATTTTATAGTGTATTTTCCAACGTCAAGACTGAACACTATCTCCGCTTGGCCGTAGTGGTCGGTGATGCCTTCAACCTGGCTTGAGATTCCCTTCTCGTTGGTGACTGTGAATGTGATAGGCATGCCTATCAGTTTTCTTCCGTTTTCACCGTATAAAATGGCATAATACCTATTGTTTTTACCGTAATATGTTTCGTCATAAGCGTTTATGCTTGTTATGGATGCCAATACCTCGATTTTAGCTGTAGCATTGCACTTGTCAAAGTAGCCGTTGCCAAGATAGTTAACGTTTACTGTATACTCCCCTATAGGATAGTCCACATTGAACTCCACATAACCCTTCTCATCAGTTACCACTTCAAAAATCTGATTAACCCCATTGGAATCTATTATTTCAACTTTCAATGTTTGATTAAACAATTGGCGACCGTTTACATTAATCAAGGTAATGTTATACTTATTGTCCTTGCCTTTAAAGGTCACATTGTCCATGACCAGTTGAGTGTGGGAGTTTAGAACATCCAACTCCAATACCTGATTGTCTATCCTTGCATATACCTTCAAATCCTCTGCGTTGAAGTCATATGATATTGTTGCATTTGCACGGCCCTCTTTGAGATAAGTGAATTCAGGAGTGATGTTTCCTCCATTAATCATGAAGTAAACCGGCCTTACAGGCATTGGATGACCAATCACTCTGATGTTTCCGTCATCATCAACCACCCTGTTCAATGCAGCCTCAATGACATTGCCGGAAACGCTCTCAAGGGACATTATAACCCAATCATTAAGTTTTAGATTACCAAGGAAGATGAAAATGTTATCGGTAGTCGGCTTTTGATTATTTCCCCACCAATTGCTTGAGTAGTCCACATCCCCTGAAGATGAGTAAATATCGTTTCCGGAGTATTTTGCAGTATTGTTTATGAATACACAGTAATGCACGTGTTTGGAGGATGAGACTGCTCCTCCGTATGATGCCCTATTGTTCATGAATATTGAGGTTAAGATAGTGTCTGCTGAAGCTATCCCCTCTCCAACATATGCATTATCATGATTAATGTACTGGTTTAAGTTTCCTTCAAAGTAGGAGTCTTCTATCAGTGCTGCTGTCACTAATGCCTCTCCTCCGTATGCGTCTCCCCGATTATTGTAAAAGTAACATGAATCAATATTGGTTGCAAAAGCGATTTTACCAGTGTTTCCAGTGAATGTGCAGTTTTTAATGAATCCATCAAATGAGCCGTAATCATCATGAGTGTTTAATCCTATTCCACTACTTGAATAGCTTGTACTTTTGAATATGTTGTTTTCAAATATTGTATTTTCAACATATGCATATCTTTGGTAATTATCATGGTATTCAGAGTATGTTGCACCTAAAAGAGATGATGATGAATATGAAAACGGGTGCAAGTTGACAATTCCCACTGCATTCTGCCTGAATATTGAATCGTATATTTCTATAGAGGAAGTGATTGGGAATATTGCATTATAATTTTCCATACCCTGATATCTATAATAATTTGAAACCTGCTCGAATGTTGAATTTTTAACATAAACCCGTGCAGTTCCCCTTGAAACCGCTCCTACAATATCTTTAAAACTTGAATCCTCCATGAAAACCAAACCGTCATTTTTATTGCCGGAAGTGGTGAATATTACAGACGGAGATGTGATGCCTGTGAATGAGCAGTTGACCACACTAACGTTTCCGCCAGTACAGTAGACTATTGAATCGTCATATTCCCTTATATCAACTGTGAACTTAATGTTTTTAAGTGTGAGACTACCCCATTCTTTAACTATAAATACATTGAAGTTGTTGGCTCTTTTTAATGTTACATCGCCGAATCCTACGATTGTCACATTCTTATCCACCACCACATTGGAATCTGCATTGTGCTTATGCAATCCTTCAAGCAGACAGATGGTATTGCCATTTCCAACCTTTTGTATTGCATATTGCAGTGACCAGAACGGTTTTTCAAGGGTTCCATCCTCAGGACCGTCATGGCCATCTGGAGATACGAAATATTGGTATGCTGACATTCCCTTGCCTATTGTGAGCATTAATCTTTCATTGTCAATCACGGCATACACCAGGCAATCCAGGATATTGTTGTTCAGATAGTTGGTGAAATTATTATTGATTGTTCCTGAAGAATGCATGAAATTGCCGTTTTGCGCTTCGAATGAAACCAGCCTACCAGGCAGATACTCATTTTCTGAGAAATCATAAATGTTGTTGCCGTCACTCCATTTATTGAGAGAGACTATGAACTTTGAATTTGTTCCAACTGATAAGTTTCCGTCTTCTGATTCGAAAGTTGCCACTGCCCAGTATTTAACATAATTGGTTCTGAAATAATCGAATGAAGGTCCTTTGTTTGATCCCCACCAGTTAAATGGCGCAAACAGATACCCGCTTTTACCGCCACCATAGATTGAACCTAGAATAGTTGAATATGTTATGTTTAAGGCAGTGTAAGAGCATGAAATACTGTAATCAAAAATGGAATGTGTTGCAGTGAAATTTGAATCTATAATTGACAATACGCTTATTGATGAAGATTGAACAAATCGAGTGTTGTCCATAAACACGTCAGCACCCTTAAAAGCAGGCATTCCATTAACTTTTGAGTTGTAAATCCTTGCAGTGACATTTTCTATTTCAAAATTTGTGAATAATGAATTGTTAATGAAGACAAACCCCGGTACGTAATTATATTCATCATACACAATGTTTGACTGCAAATAGCCTATATTTGAATTCAAGACCCTTAAAGTATTATAGTTATACACTGTCACTCCAACTTCACTAGAGTAGGCTTGGGTTGCAGTGAATTTGGAATTGTCTACAGTGCAATCCCCAACATTAGTGATTATCTGAGCCATATTCGAGGAGTGGGCATTGCCCACATTAGTATTATTCATCAGCAATGTTCCCTCATTGTATACAACACCCATTAGAGTTCTGATTGTATTGAATGAACTATTGTTTATTACTAAATTGCCTTGATTGTTTATAGCTCCCAATTGTGAATATGAGTCGGTTTTACCATTAATGAATTTGATGTTGTTTAAGATTAATGATGAGCCCCCATTAATTTTGAAGAAGGCATATTTATTTTCACCATTGATTGTTGGTTGGGATTGGCCTTCAATTGTCAAATACTTGTTAATGGTAATTCCAGTATTGGATGAGCCTTTATATGTTCCATCCTTAACTATAATTTTTGAATTGTTATTAGCTACACTGACAGCAAAGCCTATTGAAGCAAATGGAGATTCTGAGGTCCCATTTCCTATTAAATCATCACCATCAGCACTAACATAATATTCATGGGTTTCTTGGATTGGATCATCAATGTCATCAGATATAACCATTTCCTGATTATTTGATGATTCAATGACTGTTGAATTATCGTCATTTGCACTAACTACTAGTAATGAAGACATCAATACCAATGACAATAATATTATTAACATGAATTTTTTATATAAAATCATCAACACCTCTTTTTAATCATACTTTATAAAAAAGTCAAACATATTATATTTTTTATAAAAAGAGATATAAAAAAGTTTTTATCAAATATCAAATTTGATTGAAAAAATAAAAAAATAGGAAAAAATGAAGAAATTAATAATTTTCTTCATTTTCTTTTTCTTTACGCCTATAACCTATAATCAATAGAGACAATACAATAATCTCCAAAACGATAAATGCCATCATGGCAGTGTCGTTGTCGATTAATTCATCTAATTTCTCAGTGATTTCATATGATTTGGCAACGCTTGTTGCACCTCCAGATGAAGAACTGGAACTGGCATCGCCCGCACCTTCAGAACCGCCTTGGGAACTTGAAGGAGATGCTGCGGCATTTGCAGTCATTCCAACACTTGCAAGATTAGGATTATAGTTTGAACTGTTTGATTGACTTAAACTATCAGAATTAACAGTTCCATCAACTTTCGAATCCGAATTAGATGAAGAGTTTGAATTAGATGTTCCCCTTATATTCTGACCATTATAAGCATTGGATCCAGGCAAGTTGGAGAAAGAACCGCCATAACCGGTTCCGCTGCTTCCAGGACCCAAATTAGTTCCATCTCCATTTCCATTATACCCATTACCATTACCATTGCCGTTTCCCTGTCCATTACCGTTTCCATGACCTCCAATAGAAGATCCTGTTGAGGTACTTGAACCGGTGGATGTAGGATTCGGATTTTTCGAATCACCAGAACCCTTATTAGGATTATCTGGATTGCCAGGTTTTGGATTTGAAGGTTCATCCGGAGTTGGATCGGTAGGGTCCACTTTAACCTCTTGAGGTTCCCATTTTACCCATTGCCTGTACCATGGCTTGAATTGATTGTTATTAACATTCCATACAGAATCATCGGGACCATCATATCCTGTTGGAGAAATGCCCCAATAATTATATCTCATGTCAATTGCATAATTTCCGCCTTTAGAATGGATTGTATTATATGCCGGTGCGAAATTGTTCACAATATTGGAATCATGAACCACTATATTTCCGGAACCCACATTGAATGCTCCACCCATATTCAATGCCTTATTATTGGATATTGTTGAGTTATAAATATTGAAATTATCCTGAATATGGCCATAATAACGATAGGAATCATATTCTATAGCTCCACCATACCTGGCAGTGTTATTTGATATGACCGTTCTCATCATGATGAAATTTTTAGCCAAATTCAAGGCCCCACCACTTGTTCCAGCAATATTCTCACTAAATTTTGAATCCAAAATTTTTCCATCATTTGCTTTGGCATATAATGCTCCACCATCATTTGTTGCTTGATTGTAGTAGAACTGTGAAGATTGAATATAGCATTTATTATATGTTCCATATACAACCCCACCGTTACATCCACTATAATAGTCATAATAATCCAGATCAACTGAACCTAAAGACCGTCTAGTGTCATTAGCCCTGTTATTGAAGAAATAACAGTTATCGATGTCCAAATCAACCTTTGGTTCAAAGTCGGATTTAGATGTGAAGCTGTCTATTTGAGTGGCAATCACACCACCTTTTTGAGCGGAATTGTCGCTGAAACTGGAATCATGAATTGATACTGGTGTGTTTTTAGTGTATATTACTCCACCAGAACCAACTGGAGACTCACATTCAGAGTAATATTTATAATGATTTCCATCAACAATGGACCACATAACTGTTGAAAGCCTTATAGCACAGTAGTCAAGGGATGTCAATGCAGTGTTGGCATTGAATATGGAATTTTCAATTGCCAAATTGCTTTTTGAATCCGTATAAATTACGCCACCGTGAACTCCCTCATTATCATAGAATAATGATGAGTTGATATGGGTTTTTCCATAATCCGCTATTACTCCACCCCAATGACCTAAATTATTGTAGAATACTGTGGAATTTATTGAAAGTTCACCATTGTTCAAAATGGCCCCTCCCCTTCCAGTATTACTACAATCTAGAGTATGACCGGTTTCCATATCTCCGTCACGGTTATATGTGACATTATGGTCAAATACGGGATTAGAATTATCATAATAGGATGAAGAATTGCATATGACGGAATCATTGATGTTTAATTTTCCGTTGTTTATGAATACTGATCCGCCGTCAACGTTATGTGCATTTTCTATAAGAACACCTGAAATTGTAAGAATACCTGTTTTATCAATATTGAATAGTTGTTTTGAGTTTGCATCAATCATCACCTTTCCAGGATTCATTACCTTAATTGTCAGATTCTTATCGATTTTGATATTTGAATCGACATAGCTGCCGTCCATTAAATAGATTATGCAATGATTCAGCGCATTCTGTACCGCTTTTGATATTGTGGCATATGGTGCATAGATTGTTCCACCGCCGGTCACGTCACTTCCATTTTCAGACACGTATATGTCCATTGGAGTGTTTGTGTGAACAATATCATATTTTCCGTTTACTGCATAATCCGAACGTTTTGAACCATTGCCGCTTATTAAAAAGTTTTTAACAATGGTGTTGAATGAATCTGGAGTTGAAATTGAGATTACAGCATAATCATCTGCATTTTTTGAGAATGAAACTATATAATTCTCTGATGCCAGATTATCGCTGGAGCCGTCACAGTAATAGATTGCAGCCTGGTTTGTGACGTTTCCTGTTCCATTAATTGATATAGTGTTTAATGTCACTTCTCCTGATTTAACATTTGATGCGTAATACCCATATATTGACTCCGCTACACCGGTCAGATTGTTATTTATGATATTGTCATGATTTGAGTTTTCAGAATATATGAAAATTAAATCATCGGCTTTTGCATTCATAACATTTTTGTCTATCAATGAGTTTGCTGATGCTTCATTGATTATTATTTTAACCGCTGATGCGTTTACTTCAAAATCATTACCTTTTACAGTACTTGACAATGTATTATTCAATATTATTCCAGAAACGCTTGTTGCGTTGATGTAAACTTCATTGTTGATGAATGAATTGCATTCTCCACCAACCATGTTTAAGATTGTGGAGTTTGAGGAATTGAATAAATTGCCTGTTATGAGTACATTTGAAGTGTTGTTTAGGGTTATTGTTGAATTAACAAGGAATGCATCATATATTTTTATGTTTGATGCGTTTTCATTAATTATCAATGAAACCTTTGATGGGATGTTCTTGTCGAGTGAGGAAATATTAACTTGACTGTTAATTTTCATTGTTTGCCCCTTAGTCAGATTGTTTAATAGCAGTATGCTGTTTGGAGCTATGATTCCTGAATTCAGGTTTCCATCCTCATCAAAGTAAACACCGTAATTATTGTCATCAATGATATATGAGTTTGAAGCAAATTCCATTTCGCTTTCATCTGTTAAATTTACCAGGATTATTGGATTTGTCACATTGGTATAAATCTTGTTTCCGGTTATGGATGTGTCGTTGGTATGCTTTATTACAGCTATTGCTGATGTTCCTATTCCCAACACATCTGATACTCCCTTAATGTCTGATAAGTTTCCGGCAAGAATTGTAATTTCATTGTCTTCAATGGAAATATTATTGGACATGTATATGGAGATACCATAAATACCATTACTTTCACTATATAGTTTATTTGATGAAACTGTTGAATTATCAACCATATGGAATTCGATTAAGTATGCCATTTCCTTACTGTGAATTATGATTTCGTTGCCTGTGACATTTAATCCGGAAAGTTTGCCGATTAAGTTTGCAAATGCAATACCATATCCGTAACCGTCGCAGATAATGTTGACCTTATTAGAAAGGAATTCACTTTCAGACAATGAATCAGTATAGATTGCCTCGGCAACACCATCTGAAACCATGATTATGTTATTCTCCAATACCCTGAAACCTGTTGAAAACCTCTTGTTCATCTGTCGAGTGGTTGGATTTAACGCAGGCGCCGTTATGCCGTAAGCATACTTGATTTTTGAATTCACATATATGTTATTATAGGAAATGATGGAATTCTCGCAGACATCCTGTATGAGAATGGCTGAATTGGACAATGAGCCTTTCCTGAACACGTCAGTAATGTTATTGCGTGTGACGCTCACATCATTAACATTGTTTAAAACTATTGCCTCCCTATCATAATTAACAAAATTGAAATCCCTAATCAGGGATCCTTCAGCATCCGCTTCAAATGTAATGGTTACATTGAACAGCAGATTGTTCATCTTATTGCTGATTACATTAATCTTTTCAGTGAAGAAGAGGTTTTTATTAGTTAAGAATGTTAAAAATATTACCTTGGTCTTATTTTCCTCGAATTCATATGTCAAATGACCGTTCCTATCGAAATACTCATAGAAATTATCATCATTAACAATGATTGCAGTTGAATTCAATATGACCCCATTGACCATATTGTCCAATTGTGTATTGGACTTGGCATCTGTGACATCAATGTAAATACCCTCAGTATTGTTTGTTTCAATAATATTATCAGTAATGACAGTATTATATACCAAACCCTCTACAGATATACCATAATTTTCACTTGTGATTCTGTTATTGGTAATAGTATTGTTATAATACCTTGAACCAGTTGAAGCGGCAGGTATATTGATACCTATATTATTGGTAGTTACTATATTATTATCAATTAGAGCATAACTGCATAGTGCAGATATTCCATCATCATGATTTACTTTTACACTATTATAGCATACACGAGCATTATTACCATTTATATTAATACCCTTACCATATCCCTTAACATTGATTCTATTGTCATGAGCATAAACACACTTGCCCACATTCAATGCAGAGGTAACATCAGTGAAGGTGATGTTATTGTTATATACTTCACACAGACCTGCATCATTACCGCTTGCCTGAATACCAATGTTGTGAGATTCGCCGCTGACATCATTGTCATGAACAGTGAAACCACTGCCCCCAACAGAAATGCCGTTTGCACTACCCTTAACAACATTGCCGTAAACGGAAACATTATCACCAGCTAGGTTAACACCGAATGATCCCTTAATAATAGTATTATTTGCAATTACAGTACCATCATGACTAGCATATTGAGCTTGAATAATTATGGACATTGGCATTGTGCAATATCCCTTAAGATAGTTATAGGAAATTATGTTGCCTTTACATAATGGAGACCCAGAATAATCGGCATGACCAAATGGATTAAAATAAATCAAATTAGTAACAGACAGCTCTGAATAAGACAGTACCTCCAAACTATTATGAGAAATCAAGTTATCATGACATTGACCCATAATAATGTTACAAGTAACATAAGTCTTCATATCATTATAAATAATCCTATTATTACTAGACCAACCCATAGGCATAGCATAAACTCCACCCGTATTTGCAACTCTTATCGTATTGTATGCTATAAGGTTATTATTGGAATTGGATAACCAAATACCATGTAATTGACCTACAGTTACTCCCCTAAGCGTTAAAGTACCTTTTGTATTGTTAACAGTAAGATTTGTAATAGTGGAACCATCACTTCCCTTAACCAAATGAATGAAACCATTTGAAATTTCATCATTGGAAGAAATAGGCATTAATGTAAGTTGACGGTCAATAACAAATGCCCTTCCAGAAATATTACCTATCTTTAAAGTGTCTCCAGCAGAAATGCCTGAATCATCCTTGATTTTACCAGTCCTTATATCGAAATAGGATTCATAATTCTTTTGAGTAATCTCAAAAGTCCTGTTGGAACTAGCAATGACATCATTAGAATCATCCTCATCAAGGCCAATTGAGTCATCCACTTCATGATTAATAATTTCTGGAACATCTACCGCTTCACCAGACAATAATCCCTCATCATCAAAATCCGTTTCGTTAGCTGCAAAAGCAATGTTTAATGACAGTAAAACAAAACAAACGAATATTAATGAAATCAAAATATTCTCCTTTCTGATCTTTTTCACCTCCCTTTATATTGATTCAACAAAACAAGTCAAATTATATTGAGAATATATAATAAAAAATTGACTATACTATAACTATTATCAAATATAATATATATAGATTATGAAAAAATCAACTGAAGTTGAAAAAAGGAGATTGATTAAAAAAAATAAAAAAAGTAATAGAGATTAAAAATCCCTATTTTTTAACAGTAATTTTAACAGTTTTGGCAACTTTTTTGTAAAGGTTGTTTCCAGCGAAAGTAACTTTAGCTTTGTAGGTACCTTTTTTCTTCAAGTTTTTGATTTTGAAGACAGCTTTACCTTTAGCGTTGGTTTTTGCTTTGTAGGTTTTACCTTTAACTTTAATGGTTACTTTAACCTTTTTAATTGCTTTACCTTTACTGTCTTTTAAAGTTACAGTGTATTTTTTGGTTTTAACTTTAGCTTTGAAAGTTTTCTTTTTAGCAGTTAATTTAGTAGCTTCCTTGTTGATTTTAACAGTAGCTGTTAAAGTGGAAGCAACATAATTATCATTACTGTTAAATTTAACAGTTAATTTTTGGGTTCCAGCCTTGGTTGCAACTAATTTATATTTGATTACGCCTAAATCGTCGGTTGTAAGAGTTTGAGTCTTACCGTTGAATGTGATAGTAACGGTTTCTTTAGCTAAACCATTTCCACGATCATCTTTTAAGGTTAAAGTGTAAGTGTAACCGTTTTTAGTAGCAGTGACTAAAGCATAAACAGTGGTAGGAGCAACAATTTGAGAGTTTCTTTTCTCAATTTGTATAAATCCTTTAATGGATTTTGGACCATATGTAGCATTACCTTTATATGAAACATCAACAATGTAATCTCCAGCAGCCCATTCATCTACTAAGAATGTTGCCACACCATCGTCATCAGTGGTTTCATTGATAATTTCACTATCTACAGTCAAGAAAATAGTTGCATTCTTAATAGGATCACCATTTTCATCTTTAAGTGAAACATAATATATGCCGTCACCGTAGGTAGTGTATAAGTCTACAGCTGAAATAATGGTTTTTAATTCAGGCCCACTGCCAGAAATAGTAGCATTTTCTCCATTAACAATTGAATTAGGACCTACAGTTTTTTTAGCAGCAAGGTAATTGTCAGCTACAGTTGCATTGGAACCGCATAAGTTAATTGCATAATCACCAGCAGTCCTTACATTGTTGTCAGATATAGTGACATTACCTGAAGCAATTTTAATACCTGTTGTTTCGATTCCAACAGCATCATAATATTTAGAATCAGAAGCGTTACCTATGCTTACACCATTTGAAGCAATATCATTGCCTTTAATTGTAGAGTCAATAGTATCTTGACCATACTTGTATAATGCAACACCAATTGTATAGTTACCTTCAAGAGTGATATTATTAGCTACTGCATTTTCTTTAGCTCCACCAAGTTCAATACCACATGCGAAGAATCCGTTACCTGAAATAACATTGTTAGTATAATTAACAGTTACCGGAGACATACCTTTCCACATTCCAGAGTAGATACCATATACAGTTCCTAAACCAGAAACACTTATATCGTTTTTGTTTACAATACCTGAAGCTCCAGCGTCAGGATTGATACCACATGCGTAGTTCACATCTGATTCTACAACTACATTATTATTTTCAATAGTGAAATTTTGAGCATATGTTGTAATACCATAAACATAAGTAGAACCAACTGCATTAATCTCATTATTTATGATTTTAACATTGTCACAACCATTTTGTACAAATACAACATTATTACTTCCCCAGTTAGCATAACCTTCATATCCAAAGTCGATAGTGTTTTCAGATATGGTTGAATCAGGACAGTTTGCCATGTTAATAGCACTGCCTTGACCAGCAGTTAAAGTTGCATCGATTGTGTTATTAGATATAACTACATCATCAACACCAATGATGGAAATTGCATTTGAATCAGTAGTTCCGTTGGATTTTCCTTTAAATGTTATATTGTTATTAGTAACATTTAATGTATCCATATAATTAGAATAAATAGCATAATTAGCTACAGTATCATTATTAGCGGTTACAGTTATTTTATTACCATCAACAACAATGCTTCCAGAGTCACCATAATCAACTAAATTAATACCAATGGATGTGGAAGTGAGATCGTTTCCACTGATTAAAGTGTCTCCGTTAACACTAATTGCAGTACTTTCAATATGAATCATAGGATCTGCTGGTTTGTGTCCAATATTTGTACCTAAACTTGAAATAGTATTACCAGATATAACACCATAATCCCCCATATTTGCAACTATACCCACTGTATGATTACCGGTTACGATGATAATATTATCCAATATGACAGGATTATTCTCAACAAGTTCCATACCACAACTTTCATATGCACTAACAGTAAATTTGTTTTTAGAATAAGTCATATTATCAACTGGGAATCCATATGGATATGCATACACACCATATGCTGCAGAAGGAGTGGTGACATTTACAGTATTTTCAGAAATATTTCCCTTATTTGAAAATCCACAAATTTCAAACCCAGCACCATAATTTACTGAAGAAACAGATAAATCATTTCCAGTAATATTAAAGTTATCTGCTGCGATAGAAATTCCATATACATATGCATGACCATTAAGAACTATGTTATTGTCTGCAACTATAACATTGCTACAGAGATTAGGATAAATAATTTCATCATCCTCATCGAAATCATAATTTGAATTTCCTATGAGAATTGCTTTAATTGTATCTGAATATCCGCTGAAATCATTATAATTAATGGTCATGGTATTTTTATTAATTGTGATATTTTCACAACCTAATAATACCACTCCATCAGAAAACTCTAATGAATTAGGATAATCACTATAATCTATAGTTCTTGATGGAATTGTTATATCAAAAGTGTTTCCTTCAATTTGAATGTTAGTGGATTTTTTTTCATCTCCAAAAATACGAATAGCATTGTTGATATAAGTACTTTCATTATTACCTACAAAAGTGATAGCATTATTAATAAGTTTTAGATTATCAATATCTAATGCAAAAATTGCAAAACCATTTTCATAATTTAATCCTTTATAATCAATTATATTGTTTGAAATAGTTACATTAGTTGAATCTCCAATACTTATTAATGAAGTATCCTTATTATCCATGTATAACTTAAATCCATCAATAACAACATTATTTGCACTGATTACAAAAGAAACATTATTAAAGATTGCATTGTTACCAGTTAATTTTACAGATTTTTCAATAGTGATATAATTTACATCGATACCAGTGAAATCCCCTTCAAAAATCAGTTCATCAGCATCGGAGGTTAAGTCTCCATATTCATCAAAGTAATTATGGAATGTAGTGTTTGTAACTGTTGCACTTGCACCGACAACCTCAGTTGCATCATCGGTTTCAAGGACTTGTTCATTTTCAGCTTCAAGTGCATCAGTTTCATCTTCAACACTTAAGACATCATCTTCGACTGTTATTTCATCATCTATTGTGGTTAATGTTGTATCTTCATCGGCTGCGAATGCTGAACCAACGGACAACATCACTACACAAATCAAGAGCAATGAAATAATCAAACTCTTTGTTTTAATATTTACACCTCTTTTGAATAGTTAAATAAGATTATAGTCTGAAATATATGACAGTTAGTTAATTATTTGACTATAATTAAGAATATATAGATTAAATATATTTAAAAGTTATTAAAGAAAAATTGAAAAAAAAGTAAAATAAAGATTAAAAATCTTTATTTTTTAATTTTAATAGTATTTTTAATTGTGCAACCACCATAGCTTGAGGTTATGGTAAACTTACCAATCTTCAAATTCTTGATTGATACAGTAGCTACACCTTTTTTGTTGGTTTTAGCAGTGTATTTTTTACCTTTAATCTTAAAGGTTACTTTTTTCTTTTTAACAGCTTTGCCATTTTTGTTGACTACTTTGACTGAGAATTTAATTTTTTTAGCTTTTTTCTTAACTATGTTTTTAGCAGTTAATGTTGGTTTAAATGTAATTTTATTTGAAGCTTTATCCCCATTAAACTCTGCAGTGATTGTATAAGATCCAGATTTTAGTTTTAAAGCCTGTGTTGCATAACCGTTCTTATCTGTCTTGACATTATAGGTTTTGCCGTTAACTTTAATAGTTACCTGATTTCCTGCACTGTATTTACCATCAGATCCTTTAACACGAACCTTGTATTTAATAGTGTTTCCATAATAGACAGAATAGTCTTTATTCTCAAATATGGATGGTAAAACAGTTATTTTTGCACTGTTTTTAGAATCATAGTAATCATCATCCCCCGCAAATGAAACAGACACAACATAGTTTCCTCTTGAAATTGAAGGCATTGTGATAATTCCATTTGAATCAGTAGAAACTTGATAACTTCCAGATCCTATTAAAATAGTTACTTGTTTATTAGCTAAAACTTTTCCGTTACTATCTTTCAATATAGCTAAATTGCCTTTTGGATAAATATTGCTGTTAATTACAATTTTAGTATCAACCAACCAAATTGCACTTACATTAGCAGTTGCAGATGTTGGATTGAAATGATATGGGTTATCGATTTTTGCTAAAACTGTAGGATTTTCACCATAAACCTTAGGAAGTTCAGTTGTGAGGGATGCAATACCATCCTTATCGGTAGTGGCCTTACCGACATAAACTGGATATCCATCATCATCCACATAGAATTCGACGACAATATCTGCTATTCCTTCACCCAAAATATTTTTAACGACAGCAAAATAATTTGTATTACGCCCAAAGGTTCCGGTTATATTTTTAACGGATACAATCAAATCACCATCACTTATTTCAACTAGGCATTCCAAAGTGGTGACCTTATAATTTTCTTTATATATTTTTACATAATATGGATATAAAGCTGGTTCCAATCTATCAAAATCATATGTAAATGAGGCAATACCCTCAGAAATCTCAGTCACATTAATTATTTTTCCATCTAAATCAATGAATTCGACTTTTGCACCGTTTAGATTCTCATCATCTGTTTTGAATATTAAAGTACCATTTTCAAAGTATTTGATATTGACATCTTCAAAATTTCCGATGACCAAATGCACATAATTGTCTTCAATAGTATTATTTTCTGTACAGTTTATAGCATTGTTTCCAGTGCCTAATGTAGAGTTCAAATAATTATTTGAGATTAAATTATTAATTGCATCCTCATCCATATTGATTACATAGCCTTTTGAAATTGTTATATTATTATCAATCATAGTGTTATTTAATGAAACAGATTGAAGACAAATTCCCGCAATTCCAGGTTTTATTTGATCTGAATGTTTAACAGAAACATTCTGTACAGTAGAATCATCTTCAAGTTCGATTAATATGATATTTGAATTTATCTCATTATAATTCCCCTTAGACATTACAATACCATAAGCTTGTTTTGCATTGATTTTTAAATCATTATTATTTAGTACGTTGTTACTTGAGTCAAACGCCTCAATTCCATATATAACCTCAGAATTTAATGTGATATGATTATTGTTAACAGTAGATTTTTGAGACACTTCCAAAGTGATACCATAAACCACTAATGCGGAGCTCACATCTATGACATTTCCAGCAACTACAGTATTCTCTGATGAGGAACCTATAATAATTCCTTCAGCACAATAATATCCTTTAACATTAACATTATTATTTAAAAATTCGTTGTTTTCCGCACCTTGACCTAAAGGAGCAGTCATTGTTGTATAATAACCTAAAACTCCCATTCCATAAAGATAATTATCATTACCCCAAACGGTCACCTCATTTTCAGAGAAAACATTATTATGACTATTATAATATAAATCTATACCCACAATAGAGTTTGTTGAATTAGCGGGTGCGTAAGTTTTATTTAATTTTGAAGTGACTCTAACATTATTTTTAGAAACAGTATTATCAGATGAGAAAACCATCAGGATACCGTAAGTTCTATACACCTCTTTTAAAACATGGCTACCGCCAATTGAATTACCTGCAGTACAGACAGTAGACCCATCAGTACAAACAGTTGAACCATCAGTACAAACGGAATTACCTTCCAGACAATGTTCACCTTCAAATTTATAAACTTCCCCTGTTCCATTAGTAAAAATAGTATTACCTATTATTTTACAATCATAAACCGTATGTGCTAATATAGTGTAAGTTAAATACTTTCCTTCTGAAGACAAAGTGTTATTAATTATATCTATTTCATTTGATTCCAAAACGTAAATAGTATATGCCGCATTTGGATCATAAACATCTATTGTACAATTAAGAACGGTTACAGATGTTACATTATAAATAAGTAGTCCCCATGCATTAATTCTTTCACAACGATTATTGACAATATTTAGATTTTCAATCCAGACCCCACCAGAAGATACTCTGAATGTAGTATTAAAGAATGTAGGATTATTTCCTGTGATTTTCACTGCATTATTCACATAAATGAATTTATTTGAAAATTCCCCTGAGAATGATAATATATCACCATCGGAAATTTTTGAACCCTTCATTATCCCATTATTGTCTATATAATCCTCATAATTTTCAGGAGTGATGTTATGAATAGTTCCTTTATAATTGTAATAATATTTAGATGGGTCATACTCCCCCTCAGGAGTTGAAACAATTGCTTTCTTATTTATAATATTATTATAATCTATATCCCAAAGGGAGGATGGATCAATATCTTTACCATCGATTGAAATAGAATTGTTAGTGTTTATTGTGTTGGATCTGATGATTATATTTTTAGGCCTGTTTTTAGAACTTGTCTTTTTAATTGAAATACCAACACCATATTTGCTGACAATATTGTTTTGGATAATAGTTATGTTATTAACAGAAGATATACCTCCATTATAATTGCTTATACCTGCCCCTCCTTCAACAGTTAAGGTATTGTTTTTAATAAGTATGCCAGTGCCTGTTGGCGCTATTCCAACCCCATTCAATTTTACTTCAATGTTATTATTTTCTACTGTACACCCATCAGAAACTGTAATTCCTGCACCAGTAGTCATTACTTTTGCATTGATTATAGTGTTATTTCGAACGATAGATCCTCTAGAGACTGAAATAGCTCCATCTCCACCAATTTCAACACCCACATGATTATAATCAGCTCCAGTAATATTAATTATAGTATTATCAACTACAATACTGTTTTGAGAACCTGATATACCTAAATATGCACCAATAACCTTATTGGCTTTTGCAGTATTATTCCACCCCATCATCTGAATACCCCAAGACCATGAAGTAGGTAAAACATTATAATGCACAGTATTATTATAAATCATGTTAAAATTAGAATCACCACCTTTCAATGGACCTCCTGAATAACTGGACAAGTAAATACCATTTGCATCCTGACATTCAATCCTATTATTAGCAATATAATTATAATGAGCCCCACTAACAACTAAAGGGAATAAAGACCAAGTAGCATATCCTTCTCTTATACCATATGCTTTTAAATAATTATCTGTAACATTATTGTAATTAGCATTATTGGCAACACAAATCGGATAGGAGGATAATCCCTTGTTTACTATATTACATCCTGTGATTAAACATTTACTAGCACCGTTCAAAAATATACCATAATGATAATTAATTGTATTGGCAATGTTTAAACTTGAAATATTACTTCCAGATGACCCCTCATAAAATGTAAAAATACAATTTTGCAAATTATTATCCGTTTTCCCAACAATGTTTACAGGAGTTCTGAATGTAAAATTCTTATTGGAAAAATCACCATCAATATAGAGAGTATCTCCACTTTTAACGGAAGATGTTGATTCGCCATTATTATTAAAGTAAGTATTATAATTGCTTTGATTTACCGTATACATATTTTCTGAAACTTCCAAGGCATTAACTTCATCTGAGGAAATTTCATCCAAATCAGAAATAACTTCATTACTAGATTGAACAGTATCATTTAAGTCATCAGCTGCACTCACAGCACCGATAGATACTATTACCAGCAATAAAAATAGTAAAATATTAATTTTTTTAACCATATTATACCTCATTCACATTAAATTCAATTATTGATTATTTAACTTAAATTGAAAAATAATCTAATATATTATTATTTATGAAAATAAAGCATATTTAAAAATTTCTAAAAAAATAAAAAAAGTAAAAAATAGATGATTAATTTAATAATCATCATATTCATCTTCATCGTTTCTTACATATCCCACAAGGAATATTGCAATTAAGATGAGCACTGCAATAATAACAAATATTGGCATGCTTGATTCAGTTGCACTAGCTGATTTAGCCGCTGACTGCTCAGACAATTCATAAGCTTTACTGCCGGATTCACCAGCACTGCTTGCTGAAGCAGATGAAGCGTCACTTGCAGATTCACTTGCAGATTTTGCATCACCACTTGGAGAAGCATCTGCACCGAATCCTGTATTTCCTCCATCACTACTACTTGATTTGTCTTGGGATGTACCGTTTGCCAATTGCTGTGCATTTGAACTGTCCTGACCATTGTTATTAGAGGATCCACTATTGGAACCACTATTGTCACCGGAAGTTCCTTCTTCGTCAGGCATTTGATATAATGGGTCAGTGTTTGTTGCTTGAGCCAGGATTTCTGCAAACTTAGCCTTTTGAGCAGGAGTTAGAGAACTCATTTGAATAATTTTAGCATTGAAAGCCAGGTTTTTACATGTGTGGTGACAACATGCAACACCATATTCAATAACTTGTCTCATGTACTCGTCAATAAGCTTTTGAACTGTGCTTGCATCACCGTCCCAAGTTCCCTGATCAGCCAAGTAAACCATCCACAATAGGGAAGTCTGATAACCGAATGAAGAGGTTGCTCCATCAATGTATCCGCTCATGCCTAATAATTCATTAGACATTTGTTCACCCAATTGTTTACCCAATTGTTCATTGGATACGGTCAAACCACCGAACATGTTCTGGTATCTTGCAGCATATGCATTCATACCAGATCCGCCACCGGTAATGAGCGGCATGTAATATTTAGGGTTTAGAAGCATTGTTCTACTTTCATACTCGATTTCTTCCTGATAGGTTCTTGCAACATATTTGTTTTTGTTCCTGATATCTACAAATGCAGTATCCGGACGAGACAAACCGTTTCTTTCTCTTAATATGTTTGCAGCATTGTATAATCCACCGAACCAGTCATAGTAATCGTCTGAATCGAAGAGTCTCCAAGTACTGTCAAAGTTTTGAGTAATCAAATCAGTTTTACCAAGCAGATACTTGAAGTTTTCCTTTTGATTTTTAATGTCAATATTGCCGTCATCATCAATTGTCCATGAGAATGAAACTCTTGAAAGGTATATGTCCATCAATACTTCATTTACTGTGGATTTTTCCCAGTCCGCAGTGTTTGGTATAAGTGTTGACATACCTGTTCCTTCAAGCACATTACCCGGAAGACCAAATAAACGGTCAAGCATTGGATTTTCATTGTAATGCTTAATTACATAGTTGTTTGTTTCATTTTCACCTTCTGCAAATGCTGCAAGTTTTACAGCAGTCAACATCCAGTTAAGCCAATCCTTGTTGCTTGTAACGATGCTTGCAAACACATCAATTCTAGGCCTGTTTAGAACTGTGCCATTTGACAATTTAACGGTCAATTTTTCCAATGGAAGTTTTTGAACACCTATTACCTTACCGTTGTCAGCCCACACCGGTTTGCATCCGAGGAAGTATAAGAATTCGGCAACACCGATTCCTTCAGTCCTTGAAATTTCAGTACCCCATAAAATCAATGAAGTTAATTCCGGCCATTTGCCGTGTTTTTCATAGTATTGGCTAAGCAATAAATCCACGATTTTGACAGCGGACTCATAAGCTGACTCTGAAGGCATCCTTGTAGGGTCAGACGCATAACCGTCATAACCGGTTGGAATTGAATCCCCATATGAAGGGTCTGCAAACAATCCTGCAGGAACATACCCTCCCTGCAATGCAGTGAAAATCGCATTCCATTCATTGTTGTTTTGAATATTGACTATCACTTGTGCAGCATATGCAGTTGCATTGTATAATGATGAGCCTTTAGCTATATTATATTTGCCTGTGAGCTCATCTACAGATGAACCGTTAACCAATTGAGAAATATAGTTCAATAGGAATTGCTTAATGGCACTGGCCTGAGCCAAATATTCAATATTTCCCTGAACATCATCATTGAAATTCTTGCCCTTTAATTCAGGATATAAATACTCCATTACATAATTGTAGATTTTTGTTTGAGATGATGTAATGGTCATTACTTCCTCTGCAAGTTCATCTCCTGTCAGTATTTTACCGAGAGTGTGCAAACCGTAGGTGATGAAATCATCTTCCATTGCTTCAAGATACAAGTGCAAGTCATCTATCCATTCCTGGAATGTCTCATTTTCTCCTGTGAAGTTTCTAAAGCCTAAAGTTGGAGCCAATTTTAAAATCTTGGCCTTATACTCTTCGGCATTAGATGTTACATTAAGTTTTACCTGATCCTTATAGTAGTTGATGTAGTTATTCAATACAGTATAATTACCATACAGACCGGAAGTAACCATTGCAGGAGTCATGTGAGTTATAAGTAATGCTGCAATTCTATCCCGTGCAACCATAGCTTCCCCAGGGTTTGATACAATATATGGATATAATGTTGGGTTTAATGTTAACTCAAAGGTCCAGTCACCTTCATTGGCACCAAGGTTTGTACCCGGCAGCCATTCGAGTGTTCCGTGAGTTCCCATATTCACTATAGCATTTACTTTAGCGGTCTTATCCAACCATTTATAATAGGATACATAGTACTGTGTCGGAGGCAGGGTCAAGTCGTGGTAATTCTCAATTGTTTTAAGCTCTTCCCATCCTCTACTTGGCTGGAAAGTGACAAATACCTTACCGAACCATATTCCCGGAACGACCATGTACTGCTCATCGGTTCCATTATATACCATTGAAGGACCTAAACCTGCTCCCCAGTAATCAATCATTTCTTTAATTAGATGTTGAGGAATGTCCTTTACAAGATTACGGAAGTCCCTTGTTGAGATCAATTGATGATGCTTTACCAACTCATCATAATTATCCTCGACATACTGCCTTAACAGACCGTATGCCCATGAACCCTTGTTACCCATCTTAAAGATAATGTCTTCAAGCTCTCTTGCGGTCATTTTTTGTCTGATGTCTCCACCAGTATCATAACCCGCCTCATATAACTTAACAATCAAATCATATGTGGATTGAGTTACATTCAGATAAGATGCACCAATCTCTGCCTTTCCAGGCGGATAGTTATACAATACAATTGCGATTGTCTTATCGGAATTATCTAAATCCTTTAAATCTGCCCATCCGCAGCTTAACTTGACCATCTTATCCACACCAGATTGAATTACATGAGTCTTACCCTCACCATCAACGTAGGATAAGATAACCGGACCATACACGCCCTCGAAACTTGGGAAGGTTACAGCATATGTCCATTCGACCTGCGGACCTAAATCTGAATTGTAACTGTATTCTGAGATTTCATTTACCCCTTTAAGAACTGCCAAATCTATTTCAGATAAATCAGGTTCTGCTGAACCATTAGCATAACTTAAAGACCAACTATATAGAGAAGTAATTGTTGAAATGCCTATTTTTGAGGCATTTGTGATTCTATTCAATATAGAAGACATGGAAGGAGTGGTACTTGTTTTAAACACGTTAAAAGCGGTTCTACCACTTGCAGCATAGCTTCTTATTAATGAATCAACAACGTCTCCGCCACAATAGTAAGTAGCAATAGCTATGAGTTTTTTGTCCGGATTCAATTTGGTTTTTAATTGTTCTTCGAATTTATTGAATAATTCCTTAGGATTCAATGTATGCTCTACCCAGTATTCATATTCAAACTTCATCCAGTTTAAACTGCCGTCTTGGGTTTTAGTGTAACCTGGGTCATTGGTAATCCAGTCATGAATCAAATCAGAACTTGGAAGAAGAGTGAGCATTCCAATGTCCGGGTGGTAAAAACCACATTCAGGACTCATAAGAGGAATTCCATCTGCAGTCAATGTCGGATTGGAGTATTTAGTCGGTTCAATCAGGTAACGAACATAATCAAAGTAATTTTTCATGTTTGTTTGTAAAACATCAGAATCTTTAATATCTTCCGCTTGGAAATAAGAACCGATGTAGGTATTTTCAATGGTATCATAAGTATTATTGCTTTCACTAGCACCTATGATATGTAAACCAGTTGCATTCAATATCTCTTGAGTGTAAGTACCAAAAGTATATGCTACTTTATAGTTCTTGTTTGCCGGAGAATTTGACAATAATTGTTTTAGATATGATGCTGTGAATTTATTGTAAGCTGAATTTTCAGCAAACATATCAATGTGGATATATTTAGCCCATTCCGCCAGCCATGCTCTTGACTCATCAAAATTGGTTGTACTGATGAATCCAATACGCCTTGACATATTCATTAACACGTCCACTTTTTCGTTGTGAGATGAATAATCCACTAATAATAAAATATCCGGAACAAACATCACGTTATCAATAGTTAAAGTCTTACCGTCCTGATTAGTGCAATCAACATCTAATTTGATAGGATCATATGTAGAATATGTAAATTCCAAATTATATTTTTGAGAGCCGACTCCAGTGAATGTTGCAATACCTTTGTTGTTTGTTGTTTGAGTTGAAATCAAATTATTATGGGAGCCGTATAACTTTACGGTTGCCCCTTTTAACTCAATTCCATCCTCAGTCCATGTTTTGCCTGTTTCGTTAAAAGAATCATATACGTGAACATTAATTACATTATTATTTGCCTCAAGCATTCCCTCATCTGATTGAGAAGATTGAACTTCAGTAACATCATGTTCTTGCGTTATTTCTTCTAACTCACTTGGAGCACTCACCACATCAGATATTGTTTCATTATCTCCTGCAAATACACTACCTACAGAAAATATAAGCAATATTGAAATAATTAATGCGAATAACAATCTATTATCAATTTTCGTCTTTTCACCTCCTTCATGCCCGATTTAAGAAACATAGCAAAATCAATTTTTTCACTATAAGTTTAAATTTGATTTGAGAACATATAAAATTAACTAAACTACACCATAATTAGGGTTTAATAAAATAAAGTATACACAAATAAGATACATTTAAATACTTAATAGACCAAATAAAATTTACCAAAGATTAGAGGTGATAATATGCGTAAGGTAATGATTGTTTTAACAATAATCCTTATCGGAATGTTAATTCCAGTGGGATTTTCAGCTAACGATAATAGTCAGGCTGTCATAACTTATGGTGAGACAACTCACACAAATGCAGATTATAAAAATACTGTTGACAATTTCTTTAAAAATCAAGCAGGCGTTGATTTAAAAAACGTTGATTCAAAAATAATTACCGCTTCTGAAGTAAACAAGATTTCAAGTACAATTACCGGTAAAACCTACTCTTCAAGTCAAATCTATTCCTCAGCATTAGTTGATTTGAATGAAAATGACAATCTTGAAGTGAGCGTTGACAAATCAAAAATCACAACAATAACCGGAGACATGTACCTTTCCGCTTTAAAATCAGCAGGAATTACAGCAGGACACGTTTATGTAACAAGTCCAGTATCCGCTACCGGTGAATCCGCACTTGCAGGAATCATGAATTCCTATGAAGTAGTGACCGATGTGGAAATTCCAGACACAGTCAAAGAAGCAGCGAACAATGAGATTTACACCCAAGCGGAAATCGTTAAAAACTCAGATGTTGATGCTGATGAATTGTCAAAGCTTGTTGATGATGTAAAAGAAGAAGTTCAAGTCAATAATGTTACAGATCACACTACCATAGTGAACATTATCAATAACTACACTATCAACAACAATATCAACATTACAAACAGCGATATTGAAAACCTTGCAGACAGTATTGAGCAAATACAGAACGTGCAAGGCGACATAAACAGTTACCAAACCGAAGTATCAGGAGTATTCAACAATACCACTGATCAGGCTCAAGGATTTTTAGGCGGACTATTCAACTAGAATAGTCCCACTTATTCTATTTTTTAAAGAAAACTTATATATTGTTGTAACTATCAACATATATTTAAGTGAATACAATGAAAACAAAATTAATCTTTTTTACAATAATTCTAATCGTTTTGGGATTGGGAATATCTGAAGTTACAGCAATCAGCGATGCTGAAACCGCTGCAAACGATATATTGAACAACAACAATAGTGATAGCGATATATTGGTCGTCTACTTTTCAAGAACCGGCGAAAACTATAATGTGGGCAATGTCGAGGTCGGGAACACCGCAATGGTTGCATCATACATCAAGGAATATTTGAAATGTGACTCTTTTGAGATAGTTCCTATAGATAAGTACCCTGACAATTATGATGAATGCACAAAGGTTGCATCTAAAGAACAGGAGGACAACGCAAGACCAAAGATTACTGATAAAATTGATAATTTTGATAGCTACAATACAATATTTGTAGGTTATCCGATATGGTGGGGAGACCTTCCTATGATAATGTACACATTCCTTGAGGAAATATGACTTTGACGGAAAAACCGTGATTCCATTCAACACACATGAGGAATCAGGAGATGCCGGAACATACACAACAATCCAGGAAAAACTATCGAAAGCAACAGTCAAAACAAACGGCCTTGCATTAGACGGTAAAACCGCAAGAAGCGATGATGGAAAACTGCAAACTATTGAATGGTTAAAAGAATTAGGTTACTAAATGAAAAAAATTATTGTGGATATTCTATTGCTGTTATTAATGCTTTTGGAATATTCAAAAGTGCATTTGCCTGGTGAAATCCACGAAATAATAGGGATATTGCTGATAATTCTTGTGATAATCCATTTAATTTTAAACAGGAATTATCTAAAGGCAATCCCAAAAGGAAAATACGGTTCCAAACGAAAAGCATTGCTGATAGTTAATATAAGTTTTTTTATTGTTTTTGGCCTAACCACAATATTTGGAATACTGTCCAACCAATATCTGCTCTCTTCACTTAACATAGGCAATTTAAGCATAATCTCCTATCACAAGATTTTGGCATATGTCTGCCTGATAATATTGGGAATACATCTAGGATTTAATTTAGAAAAAGTCTTTAAAAAAATAGATTCGAAATTAATTTATTTAATTGATGCGGCAATTATACTATTTGGAGCATATTCCATGATTCAAGTTGACTTTTTCAATCACATAACCGGTAATCCAGGATTCAGCCAGGTTAGCGGAAACCTGCTGATAACCACACTTGAATACCTGAGCATAATACTGGCCATAACAATAATAACTAAATTAATTCTTTTAGCTCAGAGAGATTGGACTGAATGAAGCTCTTATACTTAGGATTGGCCAAAATCTGATATTGTCTTTTGCCGGTTTTTCGATAGGCTTCATCCATGACTGATTGAAGTTCATCTATATCACTGTTTAAGATAATATCCAGCTTATTTTTTTGAACATCATCCAAATTGTCCATATAAGATTGTATTGTGGATTTGAATTTCAAAACCAGATTTGAGTTTTTGCGGGCCATCATTTCAAGAACAAATGAAGGATCTATTGTGAAAAGATGATTATATTCCTTTACATCTTCATATGTAATTTTATCTTGCATAAATCCCCCAATTCATCATTCATCTATTCTTTTAATGAATTTTGCAGGATTTCCAGCAACAATAGAATTGTCCGGAACATCCTTGGTAACAACACTGCCGGCACCTACAATGGAATTTTCCCCAACAGTTACACCCGGAAGAATTGTTGCAGCAATTCCTATCCATGCATTCTTTTTGATATGTATAGGCTTTGCATAGGTTCCGCTTCTATTTTCAGGATTGAAGTCATGGTTTAATGTGGTCAAATTAACTTTCGGAGCAATGAAAACTCCATCCTCAAGGGTTATTCCGCCACGGTCCATGAATGTGCACAGCTGCTGAATGACAACGCCTTTTCCGATAGTTATGTTTTTGCCGTAATCAACATAAAAAGGAGGCATGAAAAACACAGATTCGTCAACTTCCTTTCCAATGATTTTGCTTAAAAATTCAAGATTTTCCTCTTCTGTGTGAACTCCACTGTTAAGTTCACGGCAGGTATTCATTGTTTCCTTGATTATTGTTAAAATCTTATCATATTCCGGGTCATCTGTTGAAATCAACTCTCCGGCCAGTTCTCTTTCAAAAATACTTTTCATAGAAATCACTAGTAATGGATATTTAACTTTAAATATATAATTGTTGACAATCACATCAAAAAAAGAAATCAATAATTAATATTATGGCATGTTAAGAGTAACCCACATTCTGTTTATACAGCATTCATCTTAGCGAACTACCTTGCCTACAACAAATGATTATCGGCATCTTTGCTCTTGCATCCTATGGAATGGCCGTTTCACCGTTTCTTTTAATGTCCTCAATTAAATATCATCGTCTACCATTAAAAGCCGTGTCGTTTCTGCTCCAGAGTCATACTTCTCAGTATACGTTTTTCAACGCCATAGTTTTGTTTGATGTGCGGAGTTTCCTTAGTATAAAACCAGCAGCTGTCTTTAACTTGCCATAAAAATATTAATTAAAATTAGCAGGGCCTAGATTTGAACTAGGGATCTCAGGGTTATGAGCCCTGCGGGTTCACCAGACTACCCCACCCTGCTATACAAAAATAGTATATAACTATAATTAATTATGATTAAAATAATATATAAATGTTTCGCAAAAATAGAAAAATAAAAGAAAATAAAATTAATTATTTTCTAATGATTCTATTCTTTTATCCAAATCATTTAATTTTTCTTCAGTAGATTTTTGGAATTCTTCTGATGACTTTTTAAATTCATTGAAATCTTTTTCTAAGGTATCTACATTTGCAGTAGTTTCAGAGAATTTATTTTGAAGGTCATCTAAATCTTGGGTAGTTGCTAAAGACCAATCCTTAATTAATTCATCACTTTTAGCATCCAAAAATGCATCTATTTTATTTGAAAAAGCATCAGTGTTTAAAGCGGACATGTCAATGTCACTTAATTTGACTTTAATTCTTTTGCTCATAGATTCTCCTTTATCATCAGCGATTTCTTCTTTAGATAAATCATTGTAAGAATTTTGATTTAAAACCTCATCCATGTGTGCATCGGCACTTGTTGGAACATAAGTTTTTAATTTATCCATAGTTGCAGGACTGTTAAGCAAATAGTAATAGACCAAAACTGCAATAGCAACAATTAAAATTATCACCGCAACAACTTCTGTAGCATCCATAATTACACCTACTTATTCATTTTTTGAAGTTTTGCTTCTTTTTCTTCAATTTCTTTAAGCATTTTTTCTAATTTCTTTTGTTCAGTTTCTGCTTCAAGTCTTGCTAATCTTTCATTGATTTCAGAGTGAAGGAAACCAACACGACTTCTAGCTTCAGTAGTGGATTGCCTAATTTCAGATAAACGGTCTTGTTGATCCTGTGGCAATGGAATAGGATTATCCATTAATCTTTTGGATTCAATGTCTTTTTCAACCATGGACATTTTTTTAAGCTCAATTTCTTTTTCTAAAATTGCAATTGAATTTTTAGAGTTAGAAATGCTTTTCCATTGGAAAACAATGATAATCAATACAATAGCAATAATTAATAAGACTACCAATAGAAACATCTGGTCAGGTATTGTAGGAATATCCATTTTTTTACCTCCATTTAAATATAGTATATACTAATATAAAATATTATATAAAGTTTATCAATTAAATATTTAATTGTATTAATAGAGAAGGTAAAAATTTATGATAGAATCTTATATTGAATCCGGAAAAATTGCTTCAAAAATACGCAGCGAAGCTTCCAAGATGATTAAGGAAGGAACATTGATTATTGATTTGGTGGAATATGTAGAAAGTGAAATTTTAAAATCAGGAGCCCAAATAGCATTTCCTTGCAACGTATCATTAAACGAAGTTGCTGCACACTACACCTCTCCAGCAGGGGATGAAAGCGTAATTCATGCAGGGGACATGGTGAAACTGGATTTAGGCGCAATGATTGACGGACACATTGCAGACACCGCAGTTACTGTAATAGCTGATGGAAATATTGATGAAAACTACACTCAGGATGAAATTAATTTGCATGAGGAGATAGTTGAGGCTTCAGCTGCTGGGCTTGAAGCGGCAATCGCCACAGCAAGGGCAGGAATCGAAGTGTCAAAAATCGGCGAAGCAGTTCATGAAGCAATCGCAGAATACAAATTAAATCCAATATTCAACCTAACAGGACACAGTTTAGAGCAAAATAACCTTCATGCGGGTATCTCAATACCTAACTATGACAATCACGACCATTACGTTTTGGAAGAAGGTCAAGCAATAGCTATTGAACCATTTGCAACCAACGGTGAAGGCATTGTAAACGATGCGCCTGGCCATTATATCTTTTCATATATGGCAAACAAGCCGTTCAGGATGAAATCAACACAAAGGGTTTTGAAGTACATTCAGCACAACCATGCTTATGTTCCATTTTCAGGCAGATGGATAACAGACGAGTTTGGTGAGAGAAAAGGATCAATTGCCCTAAAACAGCTATCCGATGCAATGGCGGTTTACCCGTATGCACCATTGCGTGAAAAAGAGGGTTGCTTTGTAAGTCAAAAAGAGCATACCGTGATAATTGAAAAAGAGGGCTGTACTGTTACAACCATTTAAAAATTAAAAAATGAAGAGATTTTCTCTTCATTATGCATAATATTTTGAATATATTTGAGTTATTTTTGTCTTTTTATAAGAAGTGACAACCTTATATGTACCATATTTTTTAGGTGTTTTTAAAACAAAAGTGGCCACTCCTTTCTTATTGGTTTTGGCCTTGTATGTTTTCTTGTTGAATTTTACAGTAATCTTTTTGTTTTTCTTATTTTTTCCTAAAAATTTAACCTTAAATTTGATTGTCTTTTTAACTTTCTTGCCGCTGAAGGATGTTAATGGCTTTAAGACAGGTTTAACCAAAAGGGTATTTGTTACAACATAATCATTATACCTGGCACCGATAGCATATGAGCCAGGTTTTGAAGGTATTTTCAGTTTTGCATAACCATTCTTATCAGTTTTTTTGTAGTATACCTTTTTTCCAATGGCAAAAGTAACCTTTTGTCCTGCTTTTACTGGATTTCCATTATCATCAAAAACACGAACTTTATAAGTGGATCCATCATCATAATACATCTTGATATTCTTATTGCCGGTTAAAACATTGAAGAGTTTAATGTTATCCACAACAGGATTATCAACATTGAATTCACTGCATAAATATAATTTATGGACTCCGTTACTTAATGGAAGTGGAATTTTAACAATACCGTTTGAATCAGTATTTAAATTTTGTCCCCATTCAGGATTATCAACACCGCAAAAGATTGGTGCATCCTTTAAAATGTTTCCTTTATCATCATAAAAAGTTACAGTATAAATAACCCCTTCCTTATATCGGTTAGTTACTTTACCTGTGACATAAACTGGTGAATCCCCTAGAATTTCAGCATCATTTGAAGCGCTCAACTCATCAGCATTTTCATCAGAAGTTAATGTATCTTGAGATTGAATATCATTATTGATTTCCTCTACAATATTAGTTTCGCCATCAACTGTTAAATTTTCATTCAAATCATCAATAGCAAAAACAGAATTGACAGAAAAAATCAATGCAAATGCAATAAGCAAAATAATTATCCTGTTTTTCATCAATATCACCTCAAAATTGTAATATTGATAATATATTGATTTAAATTATATTTAAGTTTTAATTAAAAAAAATAGAAAAAAGAAAAAAAGAAAAGGAATTAGTATTCCACAGGAAGTGGTAATCCTAATTTAGCTCTTCTTTCACGTTCTTTACCGTTTTTGTCCTTTTTACCTTTAGCTAATTTTTCAAGTAAAGGAAGACCTGGTTTTACGTCATCCATTGGTTTGGTTTCAATTAAACCTGCGTCAACAGCAGCTTTAAATATGGATTCACCATCGTCAGTTCTGGTTAAAACAGTGGACCATCCGTCAGGGGATCCTACAGAACCGGTTGATACGTCAGCCCATTCAGCAACGTAATCCATACAGATGTTACATCCAGCTTGTTCGTATCCGTGTGTTTCTTTGATAGCTAATCCAGAGTCTTCTCCATCTTTGGTTAACCAGAATTTACCTTTTCCGATATCCATTTTGGTAGCATCAGTTAAGGAGTCAAATCCTAATTTTGCGGTTGCAAAGGTGTCGAGAGAAGCCATAGGGAAGTTTTCCATACAGTAGATACCGATGATTAATTTGATTTTGTCAACGACAAATCTAGTGAATGGATAAGCTTGTGCTTTTCTTAAACCTTGGG
>NZ_JAFUHT010000061.1 GCF_017468685.1 Methanobrevibacter sp. | reverse complement strand
TATAAACATATTTTAAATTGTTTTACATAAATTATATAACTATATATACATTTAAATTAGCAAAATTGTAACAATGAATTGGAGTAGCTCAGTTGGTTAGTGCTTGTTGCTTTTAACCATGGAGTTGAAAGTTCAATCCTTGATGGATGCATTTTTAATTTCCTAATATTAAATGGGTTTAAGAGTAATTGTTAGAGGGGCATTTCAATCTTTTCGCATTGCTTAGGGGTAAAACCGTCTTTTTGATACTTCTATTAACGTTGATTGTCAACTTTTTGGTTAGAGGGACTTTTTTGATGTATTTCCAAAAAGATGAGGACCAAAGACCCTAATACGCATAAGTCAAGTAAAAAAGTGACGTTTCCTTAAAAGATAAGGACCAAACTGTAATTCCCCCTAATTATAGTATAATTTTATTTCAACTCCGGCATATTTGACCAAATGAATGGAAACAAATCAAACAATACAATACAATTTGGGGTGTCTAATTGGGAAAACTATACCCTAAATAATAATGGCATAGTATTTGTATATAAACAATCACTTCAAGCAGATTTAGACCTATTGACATTGGGACAGGGTTCGAGAATTAAGTTGACTTGCTATTCGAACGACTTGGTAAGCTGTTGCTTCTGATTTTTTATTTTTTTTGTTCGATCATTTGCTTCGCTGTCTACTCTGTTTGTTTCATGCTCTATTTGAATTCTTATATTGTTTTTAGTTGGGTTGTATTGGTTAATAGATTTCTATAGTATGGGAATTGTTGAAAGAATCTAATACACTGGAACATATGTAAATATTTTATAACTTAAAATATTAATTAAAATAAGCAAGCCCAGAACAGAATAAGTACCACACACGCCACTGAGTACAACCAGAGATGACAACCAAAACACACGCATAGAACATAATAAGTAATACTTGAAGTATCAAACATTCATTCCTTAGTAGGTTCATTTATTCGGGCCATGGACCCAATGCTGCTTCAGCCAACTCCCGATTAACTTCATCCCACTCGCCTTCCGGGTAAACCAATTTGGCATATGCTTTCATGAGGTTGAATCCGGCAGTATGACCGGCTTTAAATCCGACCTCTACAGCTTTCAACTTCGCTTTCGAAGATTTGTCAACTTCATGTGTAAGAGCCAGTCCGCTATCCTCCAACTGCTTAATCCTTTCCTCAATAAGCCTGATCTTCTCCAACAGATCCTGCTTGGTTTCCGATTGTGTAGATGAGGAATCGGTTTTCTGCTTTTTCAGACTTTCTTCCATCTGTAACATAGAGCAATTTATTAATCATTACCTTTTAAATGTTTATACAATTTTCCAAAGAGAGAGAGAGAGAGAGATAGCAACGATCATTATCATTTCAATCTCTAGAAGAAAATGACCCTTTCTATCTCTTCAGAAACCATGACAGAGAAATCGAACAACTTGGTATAGGCGATTTGACAAATATAAAGCACTTAAACTTACAACCGCTGGTGGTGGTGGTGGTGGTGGCGAGAGCGGAGGGGGTGTGCAGAAAAACGTGAGAACTTTAGAATACAGTAAGGAGAAAGATGGAACTCAACATGGAGGTAAGAGACATATTATATATTAAAATAAGAGAACCGGTTCAACTGGCTTATTTACTACTAGAGGAGTGCTAAATTCACTCTCTCAACCCACTCTCTCAATCCACTCTCTCTTCTTTGTTGGACACGTGTTTCTATATAATTAATGCTAATTAATCCGTTGGATGAAGTTTATAATCATCCAACCGCATGGTCATATACTCATATCAATAGTCACGCACTCACGCCTGATCGAATGTCGATGCAGTGTTTTAAATCCATCTTTACTCGCCAAACCCCTTGACACCTTCAGGCTTGAGCCTCGTCCAAACAATAGATCAAAAGAAACCCCTCGTCTTACAATAGTAAATGATTTCGATTTGGATATTTCTCTTTTTTGTTTCACTACAGAGTACAGACCAGTACTGGAGGGGCCCACTATACATTCGAAAAACGCTTTCATAGATGACTCCTTGCAATGCCTCCTAATAAATGGGTGCATTCCATATTTCCATGTAGTGTGGACACATTTATCCCTTGTATTCTATGGACACATGTACTGTTTGTAGGCGGGAGTAATGCTGTAATGCTAAACTCTGTTCAGATGTATCGATTTAGTGTGATTTTAAAAATTAATCTTTTTTTTTTTTAAGGAGTCCATTTACTGTAGGTATAACTATGACTGTTTGACAACAGGTCCACAATATTTACATGATAGAATAAAACAATGAAATGACTTAACAGGGTGGGGTAGTTTAGGTATAATATGTACCTATCTATCTATCTATATATAAACATTAATTATTGTATTAAATATTGTGAACCAAAAACCATGGATGGAAAGTCCTGCCATGTGTTGAGAAACTATGTAATTGATTTAATCATTTGCCATTTCTTATGTGGCACGGGTTCTGTATGAAGTAATATTATTTTCAAAATTAATAAATAAAACCCCAAATCGAAAGAGCATTAATCCTTAAAAAAAAAAAAAAACGAGCATTAACAACTCTTCTTCTCCCAAAACAATGATATTCTCATTCTCTTAACAATTAAGTGTGGCTACTCATTTACC
>NZ_JAFUHT010000060.1 GCF_017468685.1 Methanobrevibacter sp. | reverse complement strand
TCATGACTATGGTCAACATAAATATAATCATCATCAGAACCCAAATCAACCCTAGGCTCATCAGCATCCTCATCCAAACCTGAATCATCATGACTATGGTTAACATAAATATAATCATCATCAGAACCCAAATCAACCCTAGGCTCATCAGCATCTACATTATCATTTTGTGAAATGGATTCATCATCTTTAGGTTTTTTTACAACTTCAGGATTCGGTTTATCTTTAACTGTATTTTCCTCAACATCTTTTTCGAATACAGAATCATCATGACTCTCTTCATGAACAGGTTCCTCAACAATCTCTTCATAAACAGGATCATCTACTCTCTTGTCGAATTTCACAGTTGAAGCGTCATCCGTTACTTCATCCTGACTGTGGTCAACATAAATATAATCATCATCAGAACCCAAATCAACCTTAGGCTCATCAGTATTCTCATCTAAACCTGAGTCCACTTCATCTGAAATATCTTTTTCAACAATTTTGGAATCTTCAGCCAAATCACTCTCAAATTCTTCTTTTAAATCAGAATTTTCACCCAGATCCTTAGTGAATTTAAGACCTCCAAACAATGATGAACCTTCATTTTCGCCATTTTCTTCATCATTTTTCACAGTAAAGATGGATTTGATTTTATCTGTTACGGATTGATGTTTTTCATCGTCTGAATAATCCTTGTCATTTTCCCAAACTTCCGCATTATCTTCAGGAGCCACATCTTCATCAGATTCCCAAATTTCTGCATCATCATCCTGATTGGATGATTCATCATCCTCTTTTTCCCATATTTCAATATCTTCTTGAGATTCCTGAGGATTTTTAATCTTTTCAGATTTGATTTCTTTTGAAATTTCCTCTTCAACATCCAATGGTGAATTTTCCTCTTTTAAATCTACATCATCTAAAGTTTCAACTTCTGCCTCCTGAACAGGAGTTTCATCTTCCAAATATTGGGATTTGACTTCAGTTTCATCACCAAATTGATTTTCTATTGAATAATCAGAGTCATTATCCTCAACTTCAACAAATTGAGAATCTTCAAACTCTTGTGAATAATCTTTAGTTTCATTGACTGGCTTGACTTCAACAAATTCTGATTTATTTTGTGAAGAAGTTTGTTCATAAATAGGTTCATCTGATTTGACTATGTCATCTTCAGCTGCAACTTCCTTGAAGAACTCTTCTGGGTCAAGTTCTGAAACATCAATCGGTTTTTCAAGAACATCCCCATCATCTACTTTTTCAACCTCAACAAAGTCTTCAGGACCAATATCTTGAGCAATTATTTCTTCAGCTTCAGCTTCTTCTTTTGCTTTTCTTTCAGCTTCCTCTTTTTCTCGAGCAATACGCAATTCTTCAGCTTTCTTTTCAGCTTCCAATCTTCTTTTTTCAGCCAATCTTTTTTCTTCTTCAGAACGGCGTTTTTCCTCTTCCCTAGTTTCACGAATAGATTTCTCAATTGACTCCAATAATTTTTTACGTCCTAAATCACGATTCCTATACCAATCAGTAGACCATAAATGATATAATTTCCATCCAAGTCCAGTCAGTACCTGTTCACGGAGCCTGTCCCTATCACGTGCCACTTTACTTGAAGCATACATTTTTCCATCAGTAGTGATTCCTAAAATATATTTACCAGGATTTTCATCATCAACGATGGCCAAATCTACTCTAAATCCTGCACAACCAATCTGTCTGTCAACAGTATAACCATTTTCCTCCAAAAAGCTTGCAATTGCATCTTCAAATGGTTCCTTGGAGTGTTCATCAATACCTGGTGTTCCCAATGTTAAGTTTTCAGCATATTCTAAAAACTCTTTTAGTGATTTTACACCATATGGTGGATTTGCTGTCAGATTCATATCATAAGCCTTGAAGTTTGAAAATACGACACATTTTTCCCTTGCACGTGTAATCAATACATTTAATCTTCTTTCACCACCATCCTGATTTAGCGGTCCAAAGTTAAGGGACATTTTTCCGTCCTGATCATAACCATAACCAACACTGATTAAAATGACATCCCTTTCATCCCCCTGAATTGTTTCAAGGTTTTTGACAAAGAATCTTTCATCTTTATTGTCTGAGAATAATGGTTCATATTCAGGATGTTCTTTACGTTTTACCTCCAATTCTTCAAGAATAGCATTTTTTTGTGCAACAGAAAATGTTCCCACACCTAAACTTTTAGTATCACCATATTTTTCAAAATGATTGAATATTTCTTCCACTACATCCTTTGCTTCCAATGGATTTTTAGAGGAAGCACCTCTTAAATACTGAGTATTTGGATTGTAATGGAATTTCAATCCGAGTTCAGGATCGGAATGTGAAGGTGAAGGATAAACTAATAAGTCATCATCATAAAATTCACGGTTTGATACACTAATCAGTGATTCATGGCGTGAACGGTAATGCCATTTTAACATCTTAACAGGAAAAGACAATTTACATAAATGCAAGATACTTTCCATATCAAGAGAAGTCGCCTCTTCCTCGTCACTGTCTGCATCTGACATCTGATCGAAAAATGATGTTGGTGGCAATTGTTGAGTATCTCCCATAACAACTGCAGTCTTTCCTCTCATGAATGCTCCAAGTGCATCTTCCGGTTTGACCTGACTGGCTTCGTCAAAGATAACCACATCAAATTGCAATTCCTCATTTGTCGGATCCAAGTATTGTGCAATTGACAATGGGGACATCATGAAACAAGGTTTAATCTGTTTTATCATTCCACCGGCTTTCTCTAAAAGCTTTCTGACAGGCATATGTCCACTTTTACGTGTAAATTCCCCGGCTAATATTTTCGCTTGAGGATTTTCAGTTCCTCCAAAGATTTTCGGGATATTGCTGTTTAATTTATGGTAAATCCTTTTACGGTTCAATGTCAAAATCTGCTTATCCAAATCCTTGAATTCACGAATTCTATTCTCATGCAATTCTCCAACGAATGTCGCCAGTTCCTGGTTTTCAACAAATAATATATTTAAGAGTGAATCTGCAAAGTTTCCTTCAACCAATGCTTCAATATCATCTTTTTTAATGTTTCTTTTTTCAATTGAATCGACAAACATTTTAGCATTGGAACTTTTAAGTGCATTTTTAGTATTTAAATACTGTGACCACAAATGAAGGCTTGATAGCTGTCCTCTCCAATTATACAACTGTTCTTTCCATGCTTCAAATGGCACATCACCTGTTTCCCTTTTAAAGATTAGTTTACTTCTTGGGTTCAGCTTATCTTTTAGTCTTGACAATACCCTTACAAACTCCTCACCAGAATCAATATATTCAGCCAAATCCCTTTCAGGCTTAATATCGAACAGATCCTTACTCATCAAATCTATGGTATTTTGTGAAAATGTTCCTTCACGTACAAGCGCAGTGAATTCATGCATCCAACGTGCAATAGCCTTTAAATCATTAGGATTAGCATTTAAATGCCAATATCCTCCATAATATTTTTGGCCTAACGCATTGTTTGCTTCCAAAGTTTTACGAATATTTATAACAACTTTAGCTTCTTGCAAGTCTCTGACAATCTCTTCAATGCTTCCTGTTACAGGAACTGCATAATATCTTTCAACAAGCTCTATATGTTGCTTGTTGTTAAAGAAACGGAATTTTTTAGTTGACAAATGTTGCAATTCATATATTAACCTATCAATATCTGCCTGGAATATGCTTTGATTGAATTTAGTTAAAGCACCAGCATATTTCTGGTATTTCTGAAGTTCCTGAATTAATCTGAATGCATCATCATTATTTCCATCCCATGCACCGGATTTAAGGATACTTCCATCAATCAGCTCCGCATTTTGAGACTTGATTATTTCAAATGCAGATAATGAATTTTGAAACTCGTTTAATGTATCCGGTTTTTTAATTCCATAAATATCATATACTCTTCCACGTTCGACAAGGAAATTATCCAATGCAAGCAATGTATCATTAATGAGCATTTCAATTTCCCTTAAATCTGCAGGTAATAAACTCTTTGGAGCACATTTGCTCCAAGGGTTTTCTTTTGAAATGGTCTGATATAATTCAGCAAGGTTTTCAAGTGCTATTTTCATATCATCCAAGTCTTTTAAAGTAACACTTTCAGGACTTTCAAACCTGACCAACGGCATTAAAGCATCTTTTCTTGCAAAATGGTCATCCGCTGATTCTTTCATACCATATAACTGGAATGCAGATAAGTTAACTGCAAATACCGGTTTGTGAATAATTTGAGAATAATCATCCAATTGACGACGCAGGGTTTCTAATTTCCTAATGGTCTGGTCAATGTTTAAAGGCTCTTGAGCACGTACATTAGTAGCCTTCTGCAAATCCTTCAGGAATTTTTTACGTCTTGTCTTGTGTGAATGCAATTCCAGAACAAATTTACCTAAACCCACACCAGTCAATCTGTCCTTTACAACATCCAATGCAGCCATTTTTTCTGATACAAACAAAACGGATTTTCCTTCAGCGAGTAATTCTGCTATTAAATTCACAATTGTCTGTGATTTACCTGTTCCAGGTGGTCCTTCCACCACAAGATTGCGCCCTGCTTTTACATCCTGTATTGCTGCAATTTGGGATGAATCGGCATCAAGTACCTGATACATGTTTTGATATTCAAGTCTTGAGTCAATATCTTCCTCTTTAAATGATTCCTGATCGTTTTTTGCAGGATTGAAAATAGCCTGTATCAATTCATTTTTTGTTAAATCAACATTGTCTTCCCAGGCTTCCGGGTTCAAGTCATTATACATTACGAATTTGGTGAAACTGAAAAATCCCAATGCCACATTATTGTTAACATTCCATCCGTCCATTCTTGATACCGCTCTTCGAACACTTGCAATATAATGGTCAATGACTTCACCATATTTTTTAAATTCAAAGTCAGGAAGTTCTATTCCTCCTTCAAGGAGTTTAGCCTTAAGAGAAATGTTGGTTTGAATATCCTCTCCGGTCCATTCAAGATTGAATGATTCACCAACCTTTTTCCTTTCCATTGATACTGGAATCAAAACCAGAGGAGCATTATTTTTTTGTTTTGGCTTGGATTTGTCTTTCCATTCCAAAAATCCGACAGCCAAGTATAGAATGTTATAACCTTGCTCCTGAAGCATTGTTTTTGCTTGGTTGTTAATGTAATATAATCTTTTTTGCAATTCCTTGGGGGTCAAATCAGTAGCTAACTTTTTGTCTCCTTCTGAAAACTTTGAAAAATCAAATGGAATATGATCCCACACTGATGACTTGTCTTCTTTCTTATCCTTTTTATTAGCTACAAAATACATTTTATTTTCTTGCAGCACTAAAGTCTGATAAAGATTAATAGGAGTTTGGTTCACTATAGTGATATTTTTTGCCCTTGATTTAAAGTTAAGAAGTTGATTTCTTAATGTTAAATCCAATAGCTCCTTACGTAAATTTTTAAATTCCTTTTCGATTATATTAGTTGACTTGTTTAACATGATGACCCTTTAAAGTGTAAAAAAAAATTCAGAATGCATTATATAATTATAATTATATTAATTAATAAAGTTTTCTAAACAATGAAAAATTAAATGAAATGTATTAAAAATTGACAGCATCAGCATTCAAATAATGGTTCAGATAACTTATACCTGACAATTATTTGTTAGAGCAATATGGTCCAAAATTTTTGATTTTCTCACTTGCAATCACTGATGCAAAGTTTCCGGCATTTTCAGCTGATTTTGCCAATAATTTTTGAGAAACATATGCTGCCATATAGGTGTCACCGCAACCGGTAGTATCCACAACATCATCACATGGTACGGGAGGGATTTTAATTTCACCACCTGCAACAATTCTGGAACCCTGAGAACCGTTGGTTATGACCATCTCATCTACATCATAGTCAGTGCCAATGATGTTTTTTTCAACTTCATCCATAAATATTGCATCAACGCCTGATAAAATAGTCGTCAACTCATTAAAGTTATCTAATCTGATAGTGTAATTCTCATTTACTTTATCATCAGTACATCTTAGAAATCCCTGGACAGATATGAAAATAGGAACCTCAAAAGTTTTCAGATATTCAATAGTTTCCGCCGGGAAATCATACCGGTTAAGAGGATTTAATACAAAAGCATCAATCTTTTCAGGTAGTATATTCTCTAAATCATCAGGCAAAATCGGAATATTGGCAAAATTGCTCAATTGCTCCCTTATATCAAAATTGTTTTTATCAGGATATTTATTTATAAAAAAATGAGTATCTTCCTTTTTAATTACACTGACCTTATTCAAATCAGGAAAGCTTCCAACCAGTTTTTCATCATCACAGTTGACAATAGCCAAGTAATCATCAAAAAACTCTTCAAAAACATATGCCTGGAAATATGTGGCCCCACCAATCTTTTGAATGCTTTCATCACCAATTTCAATCAGATCCCTTGTAACGGGACCAATAACAACAAGTGTCATTTAAAACCCCTTTTAATCCAGTTCTATTGTTATGTCAACAACATGATAATCGCTTGAAATGGAATAAATTTCCTTTTTAATGTTTTCAACATTTTTTCCAAAGTCAACATCAACTTTTAGTGTCATCACCGAATCGATTCCGTCAAGTGACCATATATGGAAGTCCTCGATTGAATTAACACCATCTATTGCAAGAATCCTAGATTTGAATTCAGCAACATCAAAATAATCTGGAGTCTTTTGAAGCAGAACCTCAACGGATTTGTATAAGTTTCTTCCAAGATTGAATATCAGCCATAATGCAATACCAATTGATACGAAAGGATCAAGATAAGGCGCACCATCCCAGAAAATTAAAACCACACTCAATACTAAAATTGCAACCCATTCAAAAACATCCCCTAACTGATGAAGAAGAATCGCCTTTTCGTTGAAGGTTTCACCTCTGTGAAGACGATGAACAGACAGTGATTTGAATATTATTCCAATGACTGCTATAACAAGCATCCCCTGTGCATCAACACCTTCAGGACTGAATAATCTGGGAATTGCTTCCTGAAGTATTATAAACGCCATAATGATAACAAAAATGGATATTATAACTGCACCCAGAATTGAAAATCTCTGATAACCGTAGGAATACTTTTCACTGGATTCCTTTTGAGCAACTTTCTCCAATACCCATGCAAGAGCGATGGAAATGGTGTCCGCCAGGTCATGAATGCAGTCTGCAAGGATTGCTACACTGTTGGTTGCAAGTCCCCCTACAATAACAATTATATTAAAAGCCAAATTCATAAAAAATACAAATGCTAAATTCTCACCTGCTTTCTTGTGGTGGTGGTGCGTATCAATTCTCATATTTTTAATATTTGACACTTAAACAATAAAAAAGTTATTTAACATTTGAAATACAAAATTTAAAGTTAATTTTATATAATTAAAAATTTAAAATTAATGTAGTGATTAAAAATGGCAATAGTTGGAACAACAATATTTTCACATATTTTACCTGTAATTTTCGGATTTTTCGCATTCGTATTAATAATTTCAGGATCTCTTGAGGACAATAACCCTAAATTAGGTTTAGGAATTGCATTGTTTGTTATAGCTTGCATATTCCCGTATGTTGTTTTAAGTGTTCTAGTCTAGAAGTTTCACTTCACCAGAGTGTAGGCTAGTTCCTATCAATACTTTTTTTATACCTAATGATTCCAATTCACCTAAAGAATCCTTGTTTAAACCGCCACCGATTATTAATTTTTCTTTAAGTTCGCTGAACTCTTCCAACAGTTTTTTATTATACCCTTTTTCAGTTCCCACACCAGTAATATCCAATAGGATTATTTCATTCGGATTAAGTTTTATCAGTATTTCTTTGAATTCAGATAAGCTCATATCAAAGTTTTTTGCAAGAAGTTCATTGTTTTTTGTATCTATGCTTACAACTATCCTTTCCTTTGGATATTTTTCAAAAATCTTTTCCATCTCCTCGATGCTTTCAAGAGTTTCGGTTGGAACGATTACCTTGTATGCGTAGTCGAGGTAAAATTCAAATGCCTCGCAGTTTTTCACTCCTCCGTCAAACATTACAGGAATTATTGTGTTGACCATTTTGATGTCGTTGATGTTGTGTCCCTGTGATTCGATTAAATCCAAATCTGCTATATACATTTCATCAGCACCGTTTAGTTTCAAGCCCTGTGCTATTTCAACCGGATTGGCTGATGGTGCAAAAATAGTTTTTAATGGTTGGTAAGTGTCCCTCATTCCTGATTTGCCGCTTACTGCCTGATGTTGTTTTAAATCTATAACTGGAATTTTTTTAATCATGATATAAAATTAGAAAAAACTAGTATTAAAAACTTAAGGAGGTGGGAGGAACTGAACTGTTTTTCAGCCCCCTCCCGAGAATAAAAATAATGATCAATTTATGGTTAATAACTACCGTGTTATGAACCTCTATTTAATAAGTTAATTTGCATAGTATATAAATGTTACTATATTTTAAAAAAATTAAAGTAAAATTGAATATATGATTTTTAATATTTTTAAAAAAATATAAACAAAGTATAATTTATTTATTTAAAATTTTAACAAAAATTTAATAAAATTTAAAAATAATAAAACAGGAATTTTTAGGCATTTAAAAATTTGCCAAATATAATAAAATTAGATTGATAAAGTTCAATTGAAAAAAATAAGAATAAATGAAGTTTGAAGTAATTGAAAGAGGGAATTTGAAAGATAGTATTACGTGTTTGTCCTAATATTGCTAAGCTATTGAGATTACTCCAAACTCTATATAATAGTTTAACTTTTTAATATAAATACTTTTTTATAAAAAAGTATTACTTATTATAATATAAAATATAAAAAAAGTAATAACTAAAATTTTAAAAAAAATAATTAAACTCTAAAATTATCATCAATATATGAATCAAATCTTAAATAAGCTTCATCAATCGCTTTGGCAATCTGATCTTGTGTGATTTCAGATAACTCATCAAAGCTAACTCCAACATCAACATCAACATCTAACTGACTGTTTTCATAACTTAAAAGAATATCCAAATCTAAATCTTCAATTTCCTTACTAGGCAAAGCTTTTGAAATTTCCTGTTCTAAAATTTCACCGAAATCGTCAGAAATAGTTGCCAAATCATCCTGAGTTAATACTTTTAATTTTGACATAAAAATCTAAAAAAAAGAAAAAAATAAGGTAAGCTTATTGCATACCTTGCATAGCTGCCTGGATAGTGGTTTGCATTTCTTCAAGTTTTTTCATAACTCTTTCTTCTTGACGAGCCATGGTTTGTTTTCTTAATTGAAGAGTTTCTAATTTGTCTTCCATTTCAGCCAAAGCATCATTGTAATCTACTTTAATAAGTAAAGTACCAGCTTGTTTAAATACTTCAGTATTTTCATCAGTTTTTTTAAGTTCTTCTAAAGCTTTTTCAGTTTCTTGAACTTGCACTTCAACATTTTGAATTTGCATAGTTACAGCTTGAGCTTGTTGTTGTAATTGTTGGAACTGATTTAATTGTTCTTGAATATTTTCAGGAATCTCCATTTTATCACCTTATAAATTATATAAATATTAGTTTGTTAAGTTATTTATTTCTAATGCCAGTTTAATCCACTTTATAGCAGAATTTACAGAAGCCCTAAATGAAGTAGAATCTTCCGCATCAATATTAATCATAATATTAGATCCGTCCAAATCAATAGTCATGGATGATCTAAAATCAGGAGCAGTTTCAAATTCTAAAATAATAGATTCATAAATAATTTTAGCCTGTCTATCATCTTCAAATTCAACAGATATATTGCTTTTTACTCTTTCTAGAGGACTATCATTAATCATTTGTGACCTCTAAAACCTTTTTGACATTAATCTGGAAATCAAGCTTATCTCCAAATTTGTTGATGAACTGAATTCTAGCTACAGAATCATCACTTTTAGAAACCAAAATATAATTTTCCTCAGCTTTATCCACTAAATCCAAATCTAAAATTTCGCTTAAAACATTAAGCCTTTTAACTTCAGACACCATTTTCAATTGAGATGGAGCGATATTGGTTTTTTCTTTAGCAAGTGTCACTCCAATGAGAATTGTAAGCAATAATTCTCCTTTATTTGAAAAAAATGAAATTCTACTAGGATTTCCCTTAATTTCATTTACAACAGCTAAATTGTATTCTTCAACTTCCAACGCCTTCAACAGCAACTCGCGCATATTCATTTTGCCTCTGTTAACAGAGGTAGAACCTGTTGCATGAGCCAAATTTTTACAAAACTTTCTAGTTTTTTGAGAAGGTTTTCTAGAAGTTGAAATTAACATTTAAATCAAAAATAGTAAAAAATTTAGTAAAAGCAGAGAGTTTATCTTGCTTTTATAATTCTTGTAGTTTCTGGAACATTTTTAAATAAAATCCTATATCTGCATTTAGGACATTTATTTTCCATGTAGCTTTTATGGTCTACTTCTGCTCCACAACGTGGACACCTATACAAGGCCTATTCCTCCACTTTAATGTCTCTGATACTGCGTGCTGCAGATTTTGCCATAGGAGTTTCAGGAACGTAAGCTCCGCCGGTGAACACTGCACCACATTTTCTGCATTTCCAAATTCCAGCAGCTTGTCTTTTTACGTATGGTCTATCACATTTAGGACAAACATGATTTTTTTTCATGTTTTCTTCAATGATTTTAACAGATCTTTTTGCTTTTCTTCCGTATCTTGCACCGAACCTACCTGTAATACCCACTTTTTTAGTTCTTGCCATTTATATTCTCTCCATAATAATTAAAATTTAAAATAAATTGATTATGTAAAATAATCATAAAATTATCTAATATGATAATATTAGATTAACTAATATTTAAATGTTTGCTTAAAAATGCTTTTTTGAATAAAAAATTACTTTTTGATGAGAAAAAATATTAACCTATAAATCTTTTTGCCATCTTTAAATTCCTCATCAAAAAAATTTAAAATGATATCCAACTAGTCGAGTGTTGGATAATTAGGACTTTCATTAGTAATTAACAGGTCATGAGGATGTGATTCCTTAATACCACTACTTGTAATTCTAACGAAATTCGCTTTTTGCTGCATTGCCTTGATGTCTTCAGCACCACAGTAACCCATAGATGATTTCAAACCACCTACTAACTGGAAGAGGATTTCAGCGATTGTTCCTCTGTATGGTACTGCACCTTCGATTCCTTCAGGAACGTATTTAGTATGGTTCATTTTACTTTTTTGTCCTTGGAAGTATCTGTCTGCTCCACCATCGAATTCACTGGTCATTGCACCCATTGATCCCATTCCACGGTATTTTTTGTATTGTTTACCGTTCATGACAACAATGTCACCTGGTGCTTCTAATGATGCTGCAAGCAAGTTACCTAACATTACTGCATCAGCACCTGCACCAATAGCCTTAGCAACATCTCCAGAGTATCTGATACCACCATCAGCAATTACAGGAACGCCTGTGTCAGCTGCAGCATCAGCAACATCTGAAATTGCAGTCAATTGTGGTACACCTACACCTGCTACTATACGGGTAGTACACATTGAACCAGGACCAATACCAACTTTAAGTGCATCTACACCCATTGAAATCAAGTCTTCTGCAGCCTGAGCAGTTGCAATGTTACCTACACATAATTCAGCATCAATGTTGTCCTTAATGGTTTCAGTGAATTTAACAACGTTCATATTGTGAGCATGAGCACAGTCAATTGAAATGACGTCAGCACCTGCCTGATCAAGTGCCATTGCACGGTCTAGGTCAAACGGACCACATGCAGCTGCAACCAAAAAGTCTCCATTTTTATCACGGGCAGCATTAGGATATTGATTTTGGTTTAATATATCCTTAATGGTGATAATTCCGACTAACTTATCATCACTTACAACAGGGAGTCTTTCAACCTTGTTTTCATAAGCAACATTCAATGCTTCTTCAGCAGAAACTCCTTCTTCAACAGTTACAACATCTGAAGTCATTATATCCTTGATTGCAGTATTAGGTTCTGATTTTAAAACCGGTCTGATATCCCTTTTTGAGATGATACCCATGATTTTGTCACCGTCAACTACAGGTAAACCGCTGATAAGTTCATCCTGCATTAAAGATAGTGCTTCAGTAACTGTAGAATCTGGTTTAATAGTAATAACATCACGAATTGTTAAATCTTCAGCATTCTTTACTTTCTTAACTTCTTCAACTTGCCTTTCCAGTGAGATGTTTCTGTGGATTACTCCAATACCACCTTGCTGTGCCATAGCAATTGCAAGGTCTGCTTCAGTTACAGTGTCCATAGCTGCACTTAAAACAGGAATATTCAATTTGATTCCTTTACCCAATTCAATTGTAGTGTCAATATCCTTAGGTTCCACATAACTTGCATTTGGAGTTAAGAGAAAATCATCAAAAGTGTAAGACATTCTTGCTTCTTGAACTTTTTTTGAAAATGACATGATAAACACCTAATTAAAATGAATCGCATAATTCTTTGAGTTCAGCTACAGCAGTATGGTGTATTTTACCAGTGTTTCTGTCACCTCCAACACAAGCAGCTCCTCTAATACCAACAACATCACAACCGATATCATGTAACGGTTTTAATTGGTCTTTTTTAACAGAACCTGCAAGTGCGGTTTTCAAACCATATCCGTGAGCTTCGTCTACAAATTCTTGTAATTTTTCCAAATCTAAATAATCGAATAATGTATGACCGTCTTTAACTGCAGTATCAAGCATTGCAAGGTCGCATCCTGCATCTTTTGCTACTTTTGGTATTTCCATAGGATCAACTGCACCTACACGGTGAGCATCTGCATAACCTGCAGCTACAATGATTGTATCTTCACTAATATCTTTTACAGTTTTTACAACGTTTTCCATGACTTCAACTGCTTCGTCATGGTTTTTTGTTCCGTATAATCCGACTTTAATATAATCTGCTCCGGAAACGTGAGCACCCATTGCTGCAAGTGAAACTGTACCTGGTTTGTAAGGTACATCCCCTAAAGTTGCACTGACAAGCTTGTCTTCAGGAGTCAATTCCCTGATTTCTTTGATAACCCATGGGAAATTAGCACCTAAAGAGCCTTCCTTAGGATTTTTCACATCAACAATATCTGCTCCACCTTTAATAGATTCAAGAGCTTCTTCATGATTTATAGGACTTATTAATAGAAGCATGTATTTCCTCCAATAAAATATAATTTTATAATATAATAATATTACTTTTTTATTATTTATAATACTATTGATTTTAGGAAGAATTATAATGTTAATTTAAATTAATTAATCATAAACAAAAAAAGAAAAGATAAAAAAAAAACAAATTTTTAAAGATTTGCTTTTAACTCTTTAATTCTGGAAATATGCAAATCAGTCATTTTATGAACATAACTTTCATCCTGTTTATCACGTAAAAGTTTGCAAGCAAAGTTTTCAGTAACTTTTTTAGATTCATCTTCACGGGCAAGTCTAATTTGCCTATCTAATCCATTTTCACAATATTTCAACATATTTACCGCCTCAAGTAATTTTTCTTGTTCGTATTCATCATCAATATATCTTTGAATATTCAAATACATTGCAGGAATAATTATTCGTTTTTCTTCTTCAGGAATGCATGAATACTCTTTAATATATCCACAAACTTCATGAACATATTCTTTTTCAGAGATAGGTATATCAAAGAGAGGTAAGTGAACTAGAAGCCCACAATCACTGTGGTCAAGTTCTGTCTGATTTTTAAATTTAGTTCTCAAGCTATTTAAATATTTATGTGCTTTAATTTTTTTAAGCTCAAGTACATATGGCTTAAAACAAATATTTTCCTCAGTCATTAGTCTTTTTTGATTATTACCTTTTGAAAGACAAGCAATAATGAATTTCACATCTTTTGAGTAATCACATCCAGTATCTTTGTGATATCCATAGTATCTCACAAGATGATAATCTTTTAGGATGCCAGTGTGCCCTTCAATTATTACAATTTTACCGGATTTTGTTAATCCCCTAAGGTCTGTGAACTTGTTTTCAAGGTTAGGATTAATAATTTCAGTCGGTAAAATCTGTATAATCTCCTCATTTTGAGCGGTGACTTCTAAGAAAGTATTTGCATAATTTAATTCACAAAGTCTGACATACTCATCCCTATTTTTAATTTTTTTTAGATTTTTTAAAGTTTTCATAATAATCCTCCCCAATTATTTTCACCGGTGAAAAGAATTATCAAACAAATAACTATTGAATTAATAAGTATATACAGGTATGTAGGCTAAAAAAGCAATATTGATGTCTAAATAGAAAAATAAAGCCATTACAATATTGATTTTAGTATGTGAAAAACACTAAAGAAAAAAGAAAATTGTGGACTTATGAAAAAATTAAAAGTTTTAAGAACTTCATAACTACTTAAAAAAAAGATGAAAAATTAATATTACATTTTTAACATGCTCTTTAAATCTAAATAGTTAATAGATTAAAATATTATCTGAAAATCTATATCCATATACAAAGGAGTCACTAAAAAAAAATGATTAAAATCAATATGGAGAATCCTTTTTAGATACATTATCCTTAATCTTGCCATGAGCCTTCGGATAAAATCCAACTTCAGTTGACAGTTTTCTCATGTTCTCGATTATTTCATTTGTAGGTATTGATACCGGACAGTTAAGAGTGCATAATCCGCATAATGTGCACATGAACAATCCTGATTCAAAGCAGGTCTCATCGTCTTCAATGAATTTTGACATTGCAACTCCCCGTCCGCCCAGGTAGTTATTGAATCCGAATTCGTTTCCAACAGCATTATATACTGGACAGTGCACAATGCAGTTTCCGCATCCTATGCAGTACATGCATTCAGGAGCAGCATTGCTTCTTCCATTATCCAACAGTATTAAAACTACCCTTTCAGCACCATACATGTTTTTAAGTAGCTTTTTTTCAATGTCTGCGGTTTTAGATGGCCCTGAAATTACATTCATATATGATGTCACATAGTTTCCTGTTGCAAATATTGTCTCCAACTTTACAATGGAGATTGCATCCTCCAATGTAGGCACTATTTTATCAATTCCAGCTACGATTATATGCAAATCTTTCAGTGAAACTATTGAAATATTACCCTCATTGTGCACCATTACACATGACCCCTCTTCGGACGCTATTGCATTGGTTCCACTTATACCTACGTTGGCACTTTTCAAGCGATTTAAAACATCACTTCTTACAGCTTCCATGATTTCTCTTGGAACCTCATCAACTCCAACATTAAGTGAATCATTGACTATATCAGCAATTTGTGAAATATTCAAATGTGAAGCGGGACCTGTAGGATGAACTGGCTTGTTGTCAACTTTTTTTAGCTGCAGAATCCTGTCTCCAAGATCGGTTTCAACAACATCAATATTTTTTTCTGCCAAATGACCCTTAAGGTCAATTTCACCTAATGTGTTTGATTTTGCCTTTGCAACTGTTGCTGCATCATACTCATCAAGCAGCTCATCAATTATATCCAATGCATTCTGTGCTGTTCGAGCCATCCTAACTTCAATGTCATTTCTTTTAAATGACTCCAAAGCCTGATTCAAATAATACTCATTGTTGTTGATTGATTCC
>NZ_JAFUHT010000059.1 GCF_017468685.1 Methanobrevibacter sp. | reverse complement strand
TTACAAGCATGCTAGTGAGATTGAAAGTGTTGTTGTAACTCCTGTGACTACTGTTGATGGTCATAATACTACAATCACAGTTACTATGGCTAATGCTGAAACTGGCAGTGTCTTAATTGAAGTTAATGGATTAAATTACACAGTTCCTATTAAAGAGGGTGTTGCAACTTTAACTGTAACATTGCCTGTCGATGATTACACTGCTAAAGTTTACTACCCTGGTGATGATAAATACAACGCTACTAATGCAGTAAGTGATGTCTTCCATGTAATTAATAAGACTGTTGCTTGGATAAATATCACAGCAGATAGCATTATTGAAATTGACAATAACTTGACTTTCACTGTTACTACTAATAGTAATGCTACTTTGGTTGTTAAAGTGAATGGTGTTGAAGTTGTTAAAGGTGCTGATGGTAAATACAGATTCAACGGCACTGTTGCAGGCAACTACACTATTACTGCTGAGGTTGCTGAAAACGATTACTACACAGCGGCTTCAAATTCAACAATGTTTACAGTAATCAAGCATAATTCAACTGTTTCAATAACTGTTGGAGAAGTTTATGAGATCGAATCTGGCTTCACAATTACAATTACAAATAACACTGCGGCTGTTGTTATAATCAACGGTAAAGAATATCCTGTTGTGGACGGCAAAGTCAATGTAAACACTGCAGAATTACCTGCAGGACACTACATTGTAACCGCTACAATCGCTGAAAACGATAAGTATTATGCTAACTCAACTACTAAAGAGTTTGACATCATTAAACACAATGCTACAATCGCAAGCATTGTTGTTCCAAGTGTAAATGTCGGTGTTGGCAAGAATGCAACCATAACTGTAACTATGGGTAATGTGACTTCTGGATCTGTCATTATTGAAGTTGGTGGACACAACTACACTGTTCCTATTGTTGATAAGGTTGCTGTATTGAATGTGACCTTGCCTGTTGGTGATTACACCGCTAAAGCATATTACTTAGGTGATGACAAGTACAACCCTGTAAATGCAACAAGCGATGAATTCTCTGTAAAAGATAAAGAAATTCCAACAATAATTATCAACGCTCCTGAAATAATCGAAGTGGATAACAACATTACATTCACCGTAACCAATTCAACTCCTGTGAATGTGACTGTAAACGGAGTGACTGTTGAAATTAAAGACGGCAAATACACTTACAACGCAACTGTCGCAGGAACTGCAACAATAATTGTAAGATCTGCTGAAACTGATGATTACTATGAAGGATTCAACTCAACCACAGTTACTGTTATCAAACATAACTCAACTGTAAGCATCGATGAAATCCCACTGCATTATGTTGGAGACAACTTCACAATAAATGTAACAAATAACACTGCTGTTGTTGTAACAATCAACGGTAAGGAATATCCAGTTGCTGACGGTAAAGTTGTTGTTGATACTACTAAACTTCCTGCTGGCGAATACACTGTTACAGCTACAGTTTATGAGAATGACAAATATTATGGAAATAGCTCAACTATTTCATTCAACATTACAAAACGTGCTTCAAGCGTAAATATTACTGTTGGCTTACAATATTACGTTGGAGACATTTTCAATATTACAATCGAAAATAATACTGCTGTTAATGTAACAATTAACGGTAAATCATACTTAATTGATACAAATGGAAATATCATAATTGATACAACTAAATTGCCTGCTGGTGAATACATAGTATCTGCTAGCGTGGCTGAAAATGACAAATACTTTGCAAATGCAACTTCAAAAACATTCAACATAGTCAAGAAGGCATCAGACATGACTGTGGTTGCAGCTCCAGAAAGTGTTGTAGTCGGCAAAAACACTACAATAACAGTCACTATGGCTAACAATGAAACCGGTAGTGTAATTATTGAAGTAAACGGAGTCAACTACACAGTTGCAATTAAAGATCATGTTGCTAAATTGAATGTGACTTTACCTGCTGGTGACTACACCGCTAAAGCTTACTACTTAGGTGATGACAAGTATAATGCATCCAATGCTACCAGCAACACTTTCTATGTTGTTGATAAGACTGTTGCTTGGGTAAATATCACTGCCGACACTAGTGTTGAAATCGATAATAACATTACATTCACTGTTACTACCAACAGTAATGCTACTTTGGTTGTTAAAGTGAATGGTGTTGAAATCACTCCTGTTGGAGGCGTTTACAGCTTCAACGGAACTGTTGCAGGCAACTACACAATCACTGCTGAAGTTGCTGAAAACGATTATTACACTGCCGCTGAAAACTCCACCGTCTTCACTGTTTACAAACATGCTAGTGAAATCGAAAGTGTTGTTGTAACTCCTGTGACTGCAGTAGACGGTCATAATACTACCATTACAGTTACAATGGCTAATGCTGAAACCGGCAACGTCCTAATTGAAGTTAATGGATTAAACTACACCGTACCTATTAAAGAAGGTGTGGCAACTTTAACTGTAACATTACCAGTCGGTGACTACACCGCTAAAGTATACTACCCTGGTGATGACAAGTACAATGCTACTAGTGCAGTAAGCGATGCATTCCATGTAATCAATAAGACAATCGCTACTGTGAATATCACAGCAGACAGCATTATTGAAATTGACAGCAACTTAACTTTCACAGTTGTCACTAACAGTAACGCTACATTGGTTGTTAAAGTGAATGGTGTTGAAGTTGTCAAAGGTGCAGATGGTAAATACAGATTCAACGGAACTGTTGCTGGTAATTACACTATTACTGCTGAGGTTGCTGAAAATGATTATTACACTGCGGCAACTAACTCCACAGTATTTACTGTGATTAAGCACAATTCAACTGTGGCTATTGATGTTGGCAAAGTATATGAAATTGAATCAGACTTCACAATTACAATTACAAATAACACTGCTGTTGTTGTAACAATCAACGGTAAGGAATATCCTGTTGTTGATGGTAAAGTCAATGTAAACACTGTGGAATTACCTGCAGGACACTACATTGTCACTGCCACAATCGCTGAAAACGATAAATATTATGCTAATACTACAACAAAAGAGTTTGACATCATTAAACACAATGCTACAATTGATAGTGTTGTTGTTCCTAGTGTCGATGTTGTTGTTGGTAAGGAAGCTACAATTACTGTGACTATGGGTAATGTAACTAGCGGATCTGTCATCATTGAAGTTGGCGGACACAACTACACAGTTCCTATTGTTGATAAAGTTGCAGAATTAAATGTAACCTTGCCGGTTGGAGATTACACTGCTAAGGCTTACTACTTAGGTGATGACAAATACAACCCAGTAAATGCAACAAGTGATGAATTCAGTGTTGTTAACAAAACCACAGCTACTGTGATTATCACTGCTGATAAGATTATTGAAATCGACAACAACTTGACTTTCACTGTCACTACCAACAGTAATTCCACTTTGGTTGTCAAAGTGAACGGTGTTGTTGTAACTCCTGTTGGAGGAGTATACAGCTTCAACGGCACTGTTGCTGGCAATTACACAATTACTGCTGAAGTTGCTGAAAACGATTACTACACTCAAGCTTCAAACTCAACAATGTTTACAGTAATCAAACATAACTCAACAGTAAAAGTTGATGATATTTCAACTCACTATGTCGGTGATGAATTCGAAATAACCTTAACAAACAACACTGCCGCTGTTGTAACAATCAACGGTAAAGAATACTCAGTTGTTGACGGCAAGGTTGTTGTGGATACTACTAAATTGCCTGCTGGTGAATACACAGTTACAGCTACAGTATATGAAAATGACAAATATTATGGAAATAGTTCAACTATTTCATTCAATATAACTAAAAGTGCTTCAAGCGTAAACGTAACTGTAGACCCAATCAATGTAAATGAAACTGCAATTATTGACATTACAGGTCCAAGTGACTTTAACGGTACTGCTGTTGTTAATGTGAACGGCATGAACTACAGCGTAGCATTGACAAATGGTGTAGGTCAGCTTAAAGTCGACGGACTCGCTAACGGCACATATGATATTAATGTAACTTACTTAGAAAATGACAAGTATCTCCAAAGCGTCAACGATACAGTTAAATTGCTTGTAAATAAAGTGGCTGATGCTGAAATCACTGCAAGCGCTGATAATATTACTGTCGGTGATCCTGCTGTGATTAAGGTTACTGTTCCTGATGATGCTACTGGCAATGTGACTGTAACTATTGGAAATATCACAAGAACTGTTCCTATTGCTGGTGGAGAAAATGAGATTATTGTTCCTGGTGTTCCTGTTGGAGATTATGAGGTTAAAGTGACTTATAATGGTGATGACAAGTACTTGCCTGCAAATACAACTACTCCACTGTCAGTCAAACCGGCTGAAACCGATCCGGCTGACATCAAAGTGATTGATCAAGGCAATGGTACTGTTGTGGTTGTTGTTCCTAAAGATGCAACTGGTAACGTAAACATTACAATCAACGGAACTAACTACACTTCTCCTGTTGTTAACGGAACCGCTACATTTGACTTGACTAATGAGACTCCTGGAACCTATGACATTACCGCAACATACTCCGGTGATGAAAACTACACTGCTGCAGCTGCAAACGGAACTGTGACAATTCCAAAATATGCAACTCCAATCTCCATTGAAGTTAATGCTAGTGCTGTTGGAAACATCACTAAAGTGATAGTGTCTGTTCCAGAAAACGTAACTGAAAACGTAACTGTTGAAATTGATGGTAAAACTTACTCAGTAAAACCTGTCGATGGTAAGGCAGTCTTTGAAATTGAAGGATTAACTGTAGGCAACAAGACAGTTGTTGCAAGCTACGCCGGTGATGACTGGTATCTTGCAAACTCAACTACTGCTCAATTCAAAGTAGATAAAGTGGCATCAAGCGTAAATGTCACTGGTGATGTGATTAAGGTTGATGAAACCGCAACAATTGTTATTGCTGGTCCAAGTGACTTCAACGGAACTGCTGTTGTAACTATTGGCGGTAAAGACTACAGTGTAAATGTAACCAATGGTGCAGGCCAACTCAAAGTAGATGGACTTGCTAATGCAACATACGATGTTAAAGTAACACTCCTTGAAAATGACAAGTACTTATCCAGTTCAAACGACACTGCTAAAGTAATTGTCAATAAGGTATCCGATGCTGAAATCAGTGCTAGCGCAGATAACATCACTGTTGGTGATCCTGCTGTGATTAAGGTTACTGTTCCTGAAGATGCTACTGGTAATGTGACTGTAACTATTGGAAATATCACAAGAACCGTTCCTATTACCGGCGGTGAAAATGAGATTATTGTTCCTGGCGTTCCTGTTGGAGATTATGAGGTTAAAGTGACCTATAATGGTGATGACAAGTACTTGCCTGCAAATACAACTACTCCACTGTCAGTCAAACCTGCTGAAACCAGCCCTGATGACATTAAGGTCATTGACCAAGGAAACGGTACAGTAGTTGTCGTTGTTCCTGCAAACGCTACAGGTAATGTGACAGTCACTATCGACGGAAATAACTACACTTCTCCTATTGTTAACGGAACTGCTACATTTGACTTGACTAATGAGACTCCTGGAACCCATGATATAACTGCAACATACTCCGGTGATGAAAACCACAAAGGCCAATCCACAGACGGCAAAGTTACAATTCCTAAACATGCAACTCCAATGAGCATTGAAGTGACTGGAGGTAAAGTTGGTGAAACCATTGAAGTGACTGTAAATGTTCCTGAAAATGTCACTGGAAATGTAACAGTTGAAATTGATGGTAAAACATACTCCAAAAAACCTGTTGATGGCAAAGCAGTATTTGAAATAACCGGATTGCTTTCAGGCAACAAGACAGTTACCGCAATATATGATGGTGACGACTCATACCTTGCAAATGCAACCACTGCAGACTTCACAGTTGACAAAAACCCTGCTCCAATCTCTGTTGAAGTGGACAACTCCACTAACGGTCAAGCTACAGTAACCGTAACCCTACCAGAGGATGCAACAGGTTATGTAGTGGTCAATGTGGCTGGAACAGATTATGGAATCAACCTTACTGCTGGTGAAAAATCAGTAACAATTCCAATCAAGGGCACTGGAGACTACACAGCTAATGTGATTTACCTTGGAGATGAAAAATACCTAGGAAACTCTACATCCAAAGACTTCCACATTTCAAGCAACAAGACTTCACCTAATATTGGAGCTGAAGTTGACAATGTGCCTGTTGGAGAAGATGTGAAAGTTAAAGTGATTGTTCCTGAAGGTGGAGACGGTAACGTTACAGTCACTGTAGACAATATAACTGTAACTGCTCCTGTAACCGGTGGAGAAAACATAATCTCAATTCCTGGTGTGAGCGAAGGAACCCATGATGTGAATATCTCCTACAGCGGTAATGACCAATATAATCCTCAGGATATTACCAAGTCTGTAAAAGTGTTCAAATCAGTAATTGCTGAAAACATTACTAGAGGATGGAACAGTCCATACGATTATAAAGCAGAGTTCCTAGATAAGAATGGTCATGTGCTTCCATACACTGATGTTCAATTCACTGTCAACGGTAAAACATACACTGTAAAAACAGACAGTCAAGGAATTGCTTTCTTAGACACTTCTAAATTGGCAGTTGGTAAATATGATGTAACAATTATCAATCCTGTAACTGGTGAGGAACGTACTGCTACAACAACTATTGTAAAACGTTTAATTGAAAACAAGGATATTACAATGGACTTTGTTGACGGTACCTATTACACTGTAAGGGCAATTGGTGATGACGGTAAACCTGTGGGCGAAGGTGAGTTTGTTGACATTTATGTGCACACTATCCACTACTCCTGCAGAACCGATGCAAACGGTTATGCAAGACTTAAACTCAACTTAAACCCTGGCAAATACACAATTACTGCAGAATATAAAAACACTAAAGTGTCTAACAAACTTGTTGTAAAACAAACTCTCAAATTGGTTAAAAAGACTGTTAAAGTTAAAAAAGGTAAGAAATTAGTGCTTAAAGCAAAACTTAAATGGAGCAATGGTAAACCTATCAAAGGTAAGATCATTAAATTCACATTCAAAGGTAAAACCTATAAAGCTAAAACCAATTCCAAAGGTATTGCAAAAGTCACTATCAAGAAAAAAGTTACCAAAAAACTCAAGAAGGGTAAGAAATACGCTTACTCTGCTAAGTATTTAACCAACATTGTCAAAGGTAAAGTGAAAGTTAAATAAATAGAAAGGGGAAGTTCATCTTCCTATCTTTTTCTTCTTTTTTTATTAGTTGATGTAGATTATCAAGTTCTTTTTTTTAATTAAAATCGCACAAAACAATTTAATTAAATGATTGTTTTATAATTGTCATGGTTTCAAAATTTATTTTAATATAATTAATTGTTATTTCATTTATTTTGATAGTTTTTCTCAAGCTATTTTTCAAATATGGTCCGGCATGTGAAAATTCATATAATTGGACGGATTGGCCAATCAACTTTACAAACTTATTTATATAATTTTAAACAAATATTAACTAAATAAGAATGTGATAATCATGGTTGAAGCGGTAATGATTAATTGGGTTTATGTAATTCTTTTATTTATTTTAGGTTTCATTACATACAGAAGGAAATCTCTTGATTTATTCGGTTCAGCTGTCATGATTATTATGGGTATCATAATTATTTTTTCAGCGGGTGTCAATTGGCTTGTTTTGATTGTGCTTTTCCTTGTCATGTCACTTATCGCTACAAAATACTCTAAGAAATATAAGATGTCCTTAGGGGAGTTTGAAGGAAGAAGAACTTCTAAAAACGTTATCTCAAATGGTGTTGTTGCCTGTTTCATGGCAGCATTCGGGGGTTATTACCTGCCGTTTGTTGGAGGATTCATCGGTGCAATCGCAACAGCTACTTCCGATACATTGGCATCTGAAATCGGAGTGCTTGATGCACATCCAAGGTTAATCACCACTCTTCAAAGTGTGGATCCAGGTACCAACGGTGCGGTTTCAGTTTTAGGAACTGCAGTAGGTATTGTGGGAGCTGCAATAATTGGTATTGCTGCCTTTTTATTAGGTATTGTGCCAAGTCCCGTTTCAGCAATTCTTGTTTCAGTTGTTTCCGGAACTGTAGGTTGCTTTATGGACAGTATTTTGGGAGCAGTGTTTGAAAATCATGGATTCATGACCAATGAACATGTCAATTTAATCGCCACTATTGTGGGAGCAATTGTCGGAATTTTACTCATTTAAATTTCAATTTAATTTTTTAAACTTATTTTAAAACAAATTATTTAACTATTAAATCATAAAATTAATAATGAATATTTTATTAGGTGATATTTAATGAAAGGTATTGTATTAATTATGGATGGTATGGGTGACCGTCCAATTAAGGAACTAGGAAATAAAACTCCTTTGGAAGCTGCCAACACTCCAAATATGGATAAGATGGCAGAAGAAGGAATTACTGGGATTATGGATTCAATCGCTCCGGGAATCATCCCTGGAAGTGATACAGCACACTTATCAATCTTAGGATATAATCCTTATGATGTATACACAGGAAGAGGGCCGTTTGAGGCAAATGGTGTCGGTGTGGATGTATTGCCTGGCGACATTGCATTCAGATGTAATTTCTCAACTGCCGATGAGGATTTAATCGTAACCGACAGGCGTGCCGGAAGAATCAAGGAAGGCACCAAGGAAATAGTTGAAGAGTTAAACAAGATGGTTCTTGAAGACTATCCTGACATTAAAATCATATTTAAAGAATCTACTGGCCACAGGGCAGTATTGGTTTTAAGAGGAGAAGGTTTATCCGATAAGGTAAGCGATGCAGACCCTAAAGTTGAAGGAAACAAACCTAAAGAAGTTAAAGCTTTGGATGATACTCCTGAAGCTGCTAAAACCGCTGACATTTTAAACAAACTTGTTGTAAAAACTTATGAAATGGTTAAAGACCATCCTGTAAACCTCAAAAGGATTGAGGAAGGATTGCCTCCAGCAAACATTGTAATTCCACGTGGTGCCGGTGAAGTTCCAGTAGTTGAATCATTAAACGAAAAATACGAAATCAATTCCGCCTGCATTGCGGAAACAGGTTTGATTATGGGAATCGGAAGATTTGCCGGTATGGACATTATTGAAATGGAAGATGTGACCGGTGGAATCGACACTAATTTAGACAATATTCGTGACACAATCATTGATCAGGTCAAAAACTCAGACCATGACTTTTTCCTAATCAACATTGACGGAGCCGATGAGGCTGGCCATGATGGTCAAACCATGGAGAAAAAGGAATTCATCGAAAAAGTTGATGAGGTTGTCATGAGCGAACTAATCAAACTTGAAGATGTTTACATTTACTTGACCGCTGACCATTCAACTCCAATTTCAGTCATGAACCACTCTGGAGATCCTGTTCCTGTCTTAATCAGAGGTCCTGAAGTTAGAACTGATGATGTTTGTGAATTCTCCGAAAGGGCATGCGCTAAAGGAGGATTAAACAGAATCAGAGGATCAGACGTAATGAATATCATGATGGATTTAATGAATTATGCACATAAATTCGGTGCTTAGGTGAGAAAATGGTAGCTAAAAAACTATTCGGAACATCTGGAATCAGAGGATTAATAGGTTCAGAGGTAACCTGTGAATTGGCATTGAACGTTGGAAAATCATTAGCTTACTATTTGGGCAATCAAGGTACTGTAGTGCTTGGTTATGATACACGTACAACCAATAAGATGTTGGACCAGGCAATAACTGCAGGACTTTTGGAAAGTGGAGTTGATGTAGTTAAAATCGGAATGGTTCCAACACCATTAGTTGGATATGCTACCGAAAAGCTTGGCGCTGATGCAGGAATAATGCTTACAGCATCCCATAATCCTTCAAAATACAATGGAATAAAATTATGGAATAAGAACGGTATGGCATACACTTCATCTCAGGAGTCAAAAATCGAAGAAATATATTCTGAAAAGTCTTACATATCTGTTTCCTGGGATAAGGTAGGTAAATTAAGTGTCAATGAAGAGATTAAAGGCCAATATGTTGATGATTTGGTTGGAATGGTTGACATTAATGAAGGTCTTAAGGTTGTTATAGACTGTGCATCCGGTGCTGGAAGCGAAATATCACCTTTAGTATTTAGAAAAGCAGGATGTGAAGTAACAACTCTAAACTCCCAGCCTGACGGATTTTTCCCTGGAAGAAACCCTGAGCCAAATGCCGAAAACCTGCAGACATTGATGAAAACTGTAGTGGCTATCGGAGCGGACTTGGGTATTGCACACGATGGCGATGCAGACAGAATGATCACCGTTGATGAGGAAGGTAACATTTCACCATTCGACTCCCTTTTAGCGCTGATATCAAAAGAATTTGATGGAGATGTTGTAACCACTGTTGATGCAGGATTATGCATGGACGAATCTGTAAAAGGGAAAGTGTTCAGAACACCTGTAGGGGATGTAAACGTTGCTGAGGTCATAATTGAGGAAAACGCAGCATTTGGAGGAGAGCCTTCAGGAACATGGTTGCACCCTGACTTTTGCATGTGTCCTGACGGAATACTTTCAGGATTGAGGATGGCTGAAATCGTATCTCATAAGGGCAAATTGTCTCAGTTATTGGCGGAAATTCCACAATATCCAAACATCCGTGAAAAAATAACCTGTTCAAAAGAGGCTAAAGTGAAAGTAATGGAGAATATGCAGGAGTTACTTGAAGACGCTTTCGATGATATTGTTGAAGTCAACCCTCTTGATGGCGTAAGATTAACATTTTCCGATGACAGTTGGGTGCTTGTAAGGCCGTCTGGAACAGAGGATTACATTAGGATAACCTTGGAATCCCGTGACGCTGAACGCGCTGAGGAAATTAAGGATGTCTGTGTAAAAATAATCAATGAAAACCTATAGAAGATATTATATTATCTTCAAAATTCTTTTTTTAATTAAGTAATTTGATGGTTTAAAAAAATAAAAAATAGAAGAATATTTGGTAATCTATTCTTCTTCTGCGATAAATGCGTCAATACCTAAAGCTGCGCATTCTGGGCAAACCCAATCATCTGGCATGTCTGCAGGGGTTTTTCCAGCAGGAATGTTGTATGCAGGGTCTCCTTTTTCAGTGTCAAATCTATATTCACAGTGTAAACAAACATATACAGTCATTTTATTATCTCCTTTAAATTTTTGCTATTAGCAGAACTAATATGATTTTAGTTTATTAAAACTATTATATAATAATTTTCATTCGGATAATCAAAATTAATTTATAAGTGAAGAACCAAAAAATATAATATTATTAGATAATTTTTAAGGGGATAATAAAAGTGAAAGCAATTATTTTAAGTGCTGGTGAAGGTTCAAGGATGAGGCCATTAACACTTACAAAGCCTAAGACCATGTTGCCAGTTGCTGGAAAGCCAATCATTCAATATAATATTGAATCATTGAGAGATAATGGGATTAAAGATATTTTATTAATCGTAAGATATAAAGAGGAAATGGTTCGAGATTACTTTGGTGATGGAAGTGACTTTGGAGTAAATATTACTTACAAAACTCAAAAGGACTTTTTAGGTACTGCAAATGCTATCAGTTATGGTAAGGACTTTATTAAGGATAGCTTGCTGGTTTTAAACGGAGATATCATTTTGGATAATGAAATCATTAACGAAATCATTAAAAAATACAATTATCTAAAACCTGACACATTAATGCTTTTAACTGAAGTTGAAGATCCGTCTGCATTCGGTGTAGTTGAAATAGATGACGGCAACATTAAAAGCATTGTGGAAAAGCCTAAAAAAGAAGAGGCTCCAAGTAACCTTGTAAATGCCGGAATCTATGTTTTCAACAAGGATATCTTTGATAAAATCGATAAAACTGAAATATCCGAACGTGGCGAATATGAAATCACAGATTCTGTAACATTGCAAATCAACGACGGTAAAAAGGTAATCGGACATAAAACCAATAAGGATTGGATTGATGTTGGAAGGCCATGGGAGCTAATTGAGGTTAATGAGGAACTTATCGGCCAACTTAAAACAGAAATTAAAGGTACAATTGAAGATGGAGCTCATATTCATGGTGAAATCTTTTTAGATGAGGGAAGTATCATAAGGGCAGGAGTATACATAGAAGGAAACGTATACATAGGTAAAAATTGTGATATAGGTCCTAACTCTTATATTAGGGGCAATTCCTACTTTGGAGATCACGTTCATGTGGGAAATGCCGTTGAAATTAAAAATTCAATTATTATGGAAAACACCAATGTCAGTCACTTAAGTTATGTTGGTGATTCAGTAATAGGTTCAAACTGTAATATTGCAGCTGGAACAAACATTGCGAACCTGCGTTTTGACAACCAGCCTGTAAAAACAAAAATCAAGGACAAAATGATAAATAGTGGTAGGCGTAAGCTTGGATCCATCATTGGAGATGCTGTAAAAACAGGAATCAACTCAAGCTTTTCACCGGGTGTGAAAGTGGGTTACAACTCCACTATTGGTTCAGGGGTTTTGTTGTATGATGATGTACCCTCTGATACAAGAGTATTAGTAAAACAAAATCATATTATACAAGATAAAAAGAAAAAACAAAAATAAATGGCGATATTATGGAAAATAATAAAGACTCTATTGTAATATGCCCAGGTGCACAAGTAATTGGTGATGTTGAATTAGGCGAAAATGTATCCATATGGCATGGAGCTGTGCTTAGAGGAGATACAGATTCAATAACCATTGGTGACAATTCAAATGTCCAAGATAATTGTGTAGTTCATTGTACCAAGGATTTTCCGGTTGAAATAGGTAAAAATGTTTCAGTTGGCCATGGTGCGGTTGTTCATGGATGTAAATTGGATGACAATGTTTTGATTGGAATGAATGCAACTGTTTTGAATGGTGCACATATTTCAAAAAACTCAATTGTTGGTGCAGGTGCAGTTGTAAGTGAAGGAAAGGAATTTCCTGAAGGAAGTCTGATTTTAGGCGTTCCGGCAAAAGCAGTTAAAGAAGTTACTCCAGAACAAATTGAAATGATTCAAAATAATGCAGAAAATTATGTAAAACTTTCTAAACAATATAAGGACGATTAAAATATGAAAGCAAGACAAATTGTAGAAGAAATGGATTCTTATGTTCCTGGCAGGTCTCAGGATGAGATTGCTGCTGATTTTAACCTAAAAAAAGAGGATATAATTAAATTAGGTTCCAATGAAAATCCATGGGGTCCGTCTCCAAAGGCAGTTAAGGCAATTGAGGATGAAATCAAATCAATAAACAGATATCCTGAATCACAATTGCATGAACTGGTTAGAGAAATTGCTGATTATTCAGGTGTTAAAGATTCACAGGTAATTATTGGCGGTGACGGTGCTGATGAAATCATTGATGTGCTTGCAAAGACATTCATCGATGACGGAGATGAATTCATTGTACCTTTGCCATCTTACATGTATTATGAATACTTATTGAAGCAATACGGTGCAAAACCTGTTTATGCAAAATGGAATCTGGATGAAAACAAATTGGATGTGCAATCAATTTTTGAAGCTATAGGCGATAAAACAAAAATGATTTTTTTATGCAGTCCGAACAATCCTACAGGAACACTGATTGATAAGGAAGTATTGGTTGATATTGCAGGTAAAAACCCTGATATTTTAATTGTCATTGATGAGGCTTATTTCGAATACTCTGAAGTTACAAATAAGGATTTGATAAATGAATTTGACAATATATTTATCATCCGTACAATGTCTAAGGTACTTGGACTGGCAGGTATGAGAATTGGCTATGGGCTTGCATGTGAAGAGATTATCGAATACATGCACAGGATAAAGCCGGTATTTTCCCTTACAAGATTGTCCTTTGTAGCTGCTCTCAATACTTTCAGAGATAAGGATTATATTGAAGAGTCAATTAGAAAAGGTATTGAGTCAAGACAGTACCTGTATGATGAAATATCCAAAATTGATGGTTTGAACGTATTTCCATCAAAATCCAACTTCATGCTAATCGGCATTAAGGACACAGGATTTACTGCAGCAGAACTTGCATTGGAACTAATGAAAAAAGGAATAATTGTAAGGGACTGCACTTCCTTTAAAGGTTTGGATGAATATTGGATTAGAATAAGCATTTGTACTTTGGATGAGGATAAGAAATTTATTGAAATTTTAAAAGAGGTTTTAAACTAATGTATATTGGCGGTAGCGTAATATCTTCTGTTGAATTTCATGGAAATATGAGTTTGGTCATTTTCATGTCCAAATGTCCATTGGCATGCAGATATTGTCATAACGTGGAATTGTTGGAAGATAATACTGAAAAATCATTTGAAGAAATTAAACATGAAATTGATTCATCAGCTGATTTTTTAGATGCTATTGTAATTTCCGGCGGAGAACCATTAGTACAACCAGACGCAGTAATTGAAATATTGACTTATGTTCGTGAAATCGGCTTAAAAACAAAACTCGATACAAGCGGAATATATCCGGAAAACCTTAAAAAAATATTGGATTTGGATTTGCTGGATTATGTTTCACTTGACGTTAAGACAACATTTTCAAAATATCGTAAAATAACAGGAGCAAACGTTGGTTTTCAAGTAAAAAAATCAATGGATTTGATAAATCAGGCAGGAATCCATCTGGAAATCAGAACAACTTATGTTCCAACTTTGCATACTAAAAAAGATATTATAAATCTTGTTGATGAAATTGAGGCCGAAATCTATACAATTCAACAGTTCAGAAATAAGAATGTGCTGGATCCGGCTTTGGAAAAAGTGGATGTTCCAAATCCTCATGATTTGGCTAAATTGGCAAGTGAAATTAAACCTTACTTTGATGGAATTGTTAAAGTAAAATCAGGAGAATTTGGTGAACAGGTAATTTAGGAAGTGTTGAAATGCCGATTTTGTCTTTTTCCAGTAATGATATTGATGTAATCACGGGTAAAAAAACCCGTACCATTCGTAAAGCATGGAAAACTCCTCTTAAAGTTGGAGATAGATTATATTGTTACTGGAATTTAGTTTCTAAAGAAAAGATGAAGATTTTTGAAGCTTTTGTCACTGGCGTTGAAAGCATTCCTTTTTCTGAAATTAAAGATAATGATGAACTTGCCCGTGAAGAAGGTTTTAAAGACTCTAAAGATATGTTAAGAGAATTTAAAAAGATGTATGGTGGCCGTATTGATCCTGATGAGGAGTTTCAAATCATCTCCTTTGAAAAAATTCACATTGATGAATGGCGAGGGGATAAGATTGATGAGAAGGCCATGATTACCAAAAGGGCAGATATCCTGTTTGACAGCGGTAAGTTTGACAAGTCAACAATGTGCTATGAGGCTGCACTTAAGCTTGACCCTCATGATGTTTACTTGCTTAACAAACAGGGGGATAATCTTTCGAGATTGGGCAAGTTTATTGAAGCCATTGAATGTTATGACAAGGCATTGGAATTGGAACCTGACAACATTTACATTTTAAACAATAAGGCTATTGCTCTTTTAAATTCAGGCAATATCAATGAGGCCCTGAAAGTAAGCAACATTGCTTATAACTATCGCCCGAGCAGTCCTATCGTATTGTATTGGAGAGGATTTATTTTAGAAATGCTTGGAAGATATGATGATGCCCTGAAAGTTTATGACAAGCTCATTGTTATCGATGGAGATAATCCTGAAGTATGGAACTCTCGTGGAAACCTTTTAACTGATATGGGGATGCTTGAAGAGGCAATTGAATCCTTTGATAAGGCTGTTGAAGTTTGTTTGGATGATTCTGAAATGGACGCATCAGCAATTAATCGTATGGGTAATGCTTATATTGATTTAGGCAAACTTGATGAAGCTTTGGAATGTTTTAACAAGGCGATTTCATTGGAAAAACATAATATTGACTTTTTATTAAATAAGGGTGTTGTTTTGATGGAACTGGGCAAATTTGAAGAAGCTGTTGACAGTTTCAATAAAGTTCTGCTTAGAAATCCTGATAATGAGGATGCATTTTTCCTAAAAGAGGAATGTTTGGAATACTTTTAGCATTGCATGTAGATTGCATTATAAAAAAATATTTATTTTTAATATTAAATTCATTATTTTAAAAATAGCTTTTATTAAATTAACTTTTTTTCATAAAAAATTATTTTAATTGATGCTAAATGCAATTAAAATAAAAGAAAAAATGGGATGGTGTTAGGTTTAATTATTTTTTGTATTTTTTAATCAGGCTCATTCCCCAATCTGTCATTTCATCAGCTTTGGCTTGTGAGTCGGACTCAGCAAAGCATCTGAAAATCGGTTCGGTTCCTGAAGGTCTGATAATTACCCAACCATCTTCTTTTAATATTTTAACGCCGTCAGTTAAGTCAAGTTCAAAATCAGTGGTTGTTTTAATCTCATCAGCAATGCTTGACATGACGAATTCCTTTTCATCATCAGGACATTCTATTTTCATTTTGCTTGCATAGTAAACCGGAAGCTCGCCAACAAGTTCGGACAACGGTTTGGACTCTTTAGCGACAATCTCTAAAATCTTGGCAACTGTCATCACTGCATCCCTTCCATAAACAAAGTCAGGGAAAATAAGTCCTCCGTTTTCTTCTCCACCAAACAGACCCTCTTCATCCTTGAGTTTACGGGCAACAAGCAAGTCTCCAACAGCAGTAGATATAACTTTGCCGTTGAATTCTTCTGCAACATCATAAATTGCCTGTGAAGTTGCAACGGTAGTCACAATTGTTCCGCCATTGTTTTCTTTAAGCATTTGCTTTTCAACAAGTGTAAATGTCTTATCCCCTAAAACGAAATTTCCTTTCTCATCAATGCATATGGTCCTGTCCGCATCTCCATCGTGAGCAAGACCGATATCTGCATTCAGTTCTTTTACTACATGAATCAATTCCTGCAGGTTTTCCTCAATAGGTTCAGGGTCACGTCCAGGGAAAAATCCGTCAGCCTGTGAGTTTAATGTTGTTACTTCACATCCAAGTTTACGGATTAGGTATGGTGCTGTAAAGCATCCTGCACCTGAGCCGCAATCAACAACAACCTTCAAATTGGCTTTTCTGATTGCTTCAACATCCACTTTAGAGACTGCTTCGTCAACATACTCATCTATGATTTTGTCATTATGGTATAACTGGCCTATTTCAGAAAATGGAACTCTGTCAGGTTCTTCATCAAAGTACAGTTTCTCGATTGCAAGATCCATTTCGTCAGGTATTCCAATACCGTATTCATCTAAAAATTTAAGTCCGTTGTATTGCGGAGGGTTATGTGAAGCAGTAATCATTACTCCACCATCGTAATATTTGCGAACAGCATATTGAACACCAGGGGTAGGCAATATTCCCAAATCGACTACATCACATCCACTTGATAAAAGACCGGCAATAACTGCCTGCTTTAGCATTACTGTGGAAGTTCTTGTATCTCCACCGACTGCAACTGTTCCTTTAATCTGTGTACCATAACAAGCTGCAAGTCTTGATGCGAATTCTGGAGTTAAAACATCGTTTGCAGTTCTTCTAACTCCAAAAGTCCCAAATAATCGTTTTTTATCAGACATATTATAATTTCCTATATAAATTGTATATAAATTAATTTTTAGTTTTTAATTAATAAATAAGTATTGTTAATTGACAATTCTCAGGCTGTCTCCGCTTGATAAAATCAATTCCATTTCGGAGTTGTATTGTGTAACCGTTCCGACAATTTCGACCTGACGGTTCTTGAAGTTTTCAATGTCAAGATTTTTTGACTGAATCTCGGCAACCTGATTTTCAAAGATTATGAGCTGTATTTGGGCCTCTCCATCATTTACCGTTAAAAAGTAGCTTGTCTTTGAACTTGACTGGGCAATATCAGTTATCACTCCTGTGATTCGGACTTCCTCATCAATCATTGCCCGATTTATGTCTTTTATGTCAACTTCCTTAACTTCAATAGTCGGTGTAAAGGCTATCAGGCCAATTATTCCAATCAGAGAAGTTACCAGTGCAATCCTTAATAATTTTTCATCTGTAATTTCCATGATTTCACAATTGGTTTTCATGGTAAATATAGTCGATAGAATTTTTTCTTAGAAAATTGTTTTCATCTCGTTAAATTGCTTTTACTTTGTTAAATTGCTTTTATTTAAAACATAAAGTATTTATTATTTGTAGTTTAATTATTAATTAGATATTTCTTTTAAAATAACTAATTAGAGGATTATTATGATCGAGGGTTTGTATGATAAAACATCAAAAATTTCATTTTCAACGTATAAGGACGATTTTAAAAAATATTTTCAGGAATATAAAAAGATTATTCGGGAGATGGAAACTGAAGTTCAAACTCTTCAAGGTTCATATAAACGACTTGATAAGTTGGTTCTTGTTGATGACGATACATTGGAGAATTGGGAATTCGAATTTAAAAAAATAGATAAGGATACTCTGAAAAAAATTTGGGAGTACAATAAGTTGAAATCTGCCCAAACAGGTAAAATAGTTGATAGTTTCATTATCAGTTTTGCAAATCCTGATTTATGTGAAGAGTCAATTAAAATCGGCAGAAGTATAGTGTTTGCTCCAATAATTCGATATCTTCAGAATATGCATTTGACCAAAAAATTAAATAATATTGAAGTCAAAGTTAAAGACAACGAATGCATCTCTATTGAAGATGAATTGACGTTAATATTCGTAGCTTTGTCGGTCAAAAATGCAGATAAGGAGGAAATTGTGAAAAGAGTCTGTGCTATTCTAGATGAAATTGATTATATCGAAAAATCTAGACGGGTAATAATAGATTCATTAATTTCTTATCAGATAGAAAATTCTGTTAAATCCAAAAAGGATCAAGATATGTTAAATAAGGTGGTAGATATGCAAATGTCTGTTGAAGATATTTTCATCCAAGCTGAGAGAGACTATGAATTCAATTCAGGTTTTGATTATGGGATGAAAGAAGGTATTAAAGAAGGTATTAAAGAGGGTAAAAAAGATGGTATTAAAATTTCTAAAGATGAGATTATCCTCAACATGCTGAATGAATCTGTTGACGACGAGTCTATTCAAAGGCTCACAGGTTGTTCTAGGCAATATCTTCAGGAATTTAAAAGAGAACATTCAATTGAATAATACTTTTTAAGTATTATTCATTTAGTTTCCTGTTTGATACATTGAAAGCAATCTTTCAACGGTATCTGCATCCATAGGACTTTTATCCTTACGTATATTCTTAACAACAGGGAATCTCAAGGAGTAACCTGTTTCATACTCGGGGGATTCGACAATCTCTGAAAATGCAATTTCTAAAACGATTTTTGGTTCAACAATAATTTCCCTTCCTTTTGTTGAAATCTCAAGCTCTTTCATTTTGCCTGTGAGATATTCAAGTGTTGCATCATCAAGGCCTGTTCCGACCAGTGCCACAGTTTTGAACTCATTGTTTTCGTCACGAAGTGCCAGGAGGTATGATCCGACAAAATCTCCTCTTTTTCCAATTCCATAGATTCCACCAACAACTACCATATCCAATGTTTCAGGTTCGGCCTTATATTTGAGCATCTTTTTGCCTCTAAGACCTGGAATGTATGCTGAGTTGGTGTCCTTTATCATGATTCCTTCATGGCCCTCATTAATTGACCATTCAAAGAGGTCCTGAATTTCAGATATGTTATCTGCAGTACCATATTTCATTGTACTTAAGTTCATCTCATCCACTGATGTGTCAACAATGCTTTCTAAGGTTTTACGTCTGAGTTTTAAAGGTTCATCAATCATTGGAACCTTATAATGCATTACATCAAACAGATAAACTTTTAATGGCACATTTTCCATTGCTTCTTCCACATTGTGCTTTCTGCGCACACGATGCAATACGTTCTGGAAAGGCAAAGGCTTGCCATCACGTGTAGCTATTACTTCTCCTTCCACGATGTAGTCTTCGTGTGGGAGATGCTCATTAAAGAGCTCAACGATTTCAGGCAGTGCATGGGTAATGTTTTCAAGTCTGCGTGTGAAAATCTTTATTTCATCACCATTTCTGTGAACCTGCAGTCTGATGCCGTCATATTTTGTATCGCACAATGCTTCACCCATTTCTGGTAATATTTCATCAAGTGGAGGCGCCAGTTGTGCAAGCATAGGTTTTACTGGAGTTCCTGGTGTCAGATTAAGTTTTTTAAGGCCCTCTTCACCTTCCTCCTTGGCGGTTCTTGTAACAACTGAAAAATCGTTGGTAAGCATTTGAGCTCTCTCAACAATTGCTTTGTCAATATTGAAAGCCTGAGCTATTGCGTCACGAACAACACCGTCACCAACACCAATTCTTAACTCTTCTGTAATTGTTCTTGTTAAGTATTTTGCTTCTGTTGCGCTGGCTTGGCTTAATAATTCCAAAATGATTGCAATCTTACGATTGGTGGACCTTGAGCCGGAAATCTGTGACAATTTACGAAGGCTGTTGAAAACAAAATCGATTGTTAAGGGTTGTGAGAAAAATGTCATCTGGGACTTTTTGGCATATAACTTGATGCATGCAAGACCGATATCTCCTTCATCACGAACGGCATCCTCAACGGCTGCCTGTGTTGTGCCGACAGCTTCTGCCACTGCCCTTTCAACAAGTTTTCCGCCAATTCCGATTTCTTCTGAGCTCCAAGCCGGAAAAACCACTCCTAGGATTAAAAGACCTACCTTTTCAATGGTGTCTGAATCCAAAGTTTTCAGATACTCTGCTATGATTTCGGTTTTTTCCAGTCGTTTGGTGGTTGCCTCAAGTGCTGAGTAGACATCCACCAGTTCCTGATATTTCATTAGAAATCTCCCTTGGCTATTTTTACTGCACAGTACTCTCCGCACATTGCACACATTTCATCATCATCCAATTCACATTTGTCACGATATTTTCTTGGCTTTGATTTATCAATTGCCAAATTGAATTGTTCATCCCAGTCAAATTCCTTACGGGCATGGGCCATTGCACGTTCCCTTTCCCATGCCTGTGGAAGGCCTTTTGCAACATCTGCCGCTTCAGCAGCAATCTTGGATGCAACCACTCCTTCCTTTACATCTTCAAGACTAGGGAGTGACAGGTGTTCTGCGGGGGTTACATAGCACAAAAAGCTTGCACCTGCTGTTGCAGCTATTGCTCCGCCGATTGCACCTGTAATATGGTCATAACCTGGAGCAATGTCAGTTACAAGTGGGCCTAAAACGTAAAATGGTGCACCGTGACATATTGTCTTTTGAATTTCCATATTGGCCTTAATCTGGTTTAACGGCATGTGGCCAGGACCTTCAACCATGACCTGCACGTTTGCATCCTGTGCCCTTTTAACCAATGTTCCCAGATTGACCAGTTCCTGGATTTGAGGGATATCGCTAGCATCAGCCAGACAGCCCGGTCTTAGACCGTCGCCTAGAGATAGTGTAATGTCGTATTCATATGATAATTCCAGAAGATAGTCATAGTTTTCATATAATGGGTTTTCCAGACCGTTGTGGTTGATCCATGATGCCATGAATGTTCCTCCACGGCTGACGATTCCCATCATACGGTTTGCTGATTTAAGCTTTTCAACAAGGTCCTTGGTTATTCCGCAGTGGAGTGTCATAAAATCCACTCCTTCCTTTGCCTGATTTTCAATTGCCTTGAAAATATCATCGGGATCCATGTCAATGATTTCTTTATTCTTATTTAATGTCACAACTCCTGCTTCATAAATCGGAACGGTACCTATGCATAAATCCACAGCTTCCATGATTTTCTTTCTGAATAATTTTAAATCAGAACCTGTTGACAAGTCCATCAGTGCATCAGCACCATATTCCTGAGCAAGCTTTGCCTTGTCAATCTCCAAATCAATATCATCGATTTTTGATGATGAACCGATATTGGCATTGACTTTTGTTGTAAGTCCTTCGCCGATTCCGCATGGTTTTGAATGGCCGTTGACATTTTTTGGAATTACAACTTTTCCGTTATCAATTAATTTAACTAGCTTATTTACATCAATATTTTCTTTTTGTGCAACATATTCCATTTCAGGAGTTATGTTACCTTTTTGTGCTTCACTTTTTTGAGTCAAATTTATCCCTCATGTTGACTAATCATTAATAATATTATTTATTCATAGTATATAGAATTTTTTCATTATTTAAAGCTATTTTTTCGGATGTTAAATTTCATTAACAATATTCTTTTTATATTATAATTAATAATAGCATATATAACGGTGGTTATATGGTAAAAGATAAACATGTCATAGAAGCATTAGGAAAAGTAAATGTAGTAATCGAAAACGGACAAATAACAGAAGTTGGACCATCAACAGAAATGAAATACTGTCCAATGTTTCATGCAATGCATAATGTGGAAGAGCTAAATGAGGAATTCATCAGAAAAAACATCACATTCAGAATTGAAGACTTTGGAATGTGTACTCCTCAAAGAATAATAGAAATGGATGATGCAATAACTGTTGGAGTTTCAGAAATCCTTAAAACAAACCTTGAAGAGGGAAACATTGATTGTGTTGTCGGTGCATGTGACGGTGCAGGAACTGTCATAATGACTCAACCTCGTGTTGTTCAGGGAGTCGGCGCAAGAGTATCCGGATTAATCAGCACAACACCAATTCCTGAAGTGATAGAGAAATTGGAACAAAAAGACAGTATTGTGTTAAATCCGCAAACTGCAGAACTAAACCAACTTGAAGGGCTGAAAATTGCATTAAAGAAAGGTTATAAAAACATTGCAATAACTGTAATTCCATCAACAATGATTGAGGAATTAAGGAATTATCCTGTGGATGATGATGTTAATATTTATATTTTTGTAGCCCACACAACAGCAGTTGAACCGGACATTGCAGAAATGCTTTTTGAAAATGCAGATATTGTCACTGCATGTGCATCAAAATACGTAAGGGGATATGCAGATGAACATGAATTATATTATTATGGTGAAAAGGTACCTATATTCTGTGCAAGTGATGAGGGTCGTAGATTGCTAGATACTCGTCTTAAAAAAATTAATAAACCTTTATCAACAAATAATCATCCAAGAAATAAAGAGGATTCTCCTCGTAAATTATTGTAATGTGATGTTATGAAAGTAATATATTTTGATACAGAAACAAGCGGATTGGATTTCATTGAAAATGAGATAATTGAACTTGCAATGTTGATAGTTGAAGATGGCAGAATTGAGGAATATGATAAATTCATTAACATTGGAAAAGATTTGCCTTCTAAAATAACTGAAATCACAGGAATTACTGATGAAGATTTAATCACAAAAGGATTCAGCGAAAAAAGTATTGCAGAGGATTTAAAAAATCATCTAACTTCTGGAACATTAATGATTGCTCATAACTGTCAATTTGACCTATCATTTGTTTATTATTTGCTTAAAAGACATTATCCATTAGAAGCTGATGATATAGTTAAAAATCTTTATTGGCTGGATACTGTAACAGTATTAAAAGACAGAAAAGAATTTCCTCACAAATTGATAGATGCCGTAAAACACTATGGAATTGAAGAGGTTAATTTTCATCGTGCGATAGATGATACAAAAGCATTGTATAATGTTGTTCAGGCATTAATTAATGAAAGGCCTGATTTAGAAGAGTATATTAATATTTTTGGTTATAATCCTAAATGGGGAGTGAGTGGACCTAAATTTCCATTCATTGAATATAAACGCCAATACTATCAAAATATTGGTCTGGTTCCGGAAAATCAAACACTGCCTAAAAAATAATCATATGAAATCAAAATTGTTTTCAGTTTGAACTGATGGTTTAAAAAAATAATTTTCTATTGCAATGCAGTTTGGATTTGGGAAGCTAAATCCAATGCTTTTTTAGCATCATCTGAATCAATAATGGTAATGATGTCGTAATCTGCATCAACTCTTAGTTTTATAAAATCAGCATATTTTTTGCTGATTGCTTTTTTGTTTAATGCAGTTAAGGCGATACAGATTGCGGTATGGTATCCAACATCTTTTTTTGAATAATCCTTGATGTCATTGTAGGGACCATTATTGATAATCCATTCCTGAGCATGAAGATATGTTGAAAGGTATGCTCTATTGACGATAGTGCGATCAATGCATTGCAAATCATAGTTTTTGTCTGAAAATTCTTTTGCTTTTAAGTATTCAGCTAAATCTATGATGTGTTGAGGTACAAATGCATGAACCATAATTCAACCTCAGCATCTGTCTGAAACAGCCACATTGCAGATTTCCATCAAGTTGTCATGACCTTCTTTTGCAGCAAACTCATCCACTTCATCAGAAATCAAATCCCACACATCAAAAATTTTCTGATTTGACCAGGATTTGGGAGCTCTGATGTAAAATGAAGCAAATGAATCATTATTCAGAGGATTCTTTTCTATGAATAATACTTCACCTAATCCGTATTTGGCACTTAGAAGTATGAGTTTCTTTTCAAGCTTGGATAGGAACTCATCGTTTTGCACGACTTCACTTTCACATGAGGGCATAATTGGGCCGTTAATCAAATGTTTAAGCATTTTTTCACCATTTATGTATAAATTCATATAAAATCTTAATTTTTTCAGAATTGAAAAAATACACTTAACCTATCCCTGTAATTCTATTGGTGTTTGAAGTATATAAAGGTTATAACTATCTGTTATTGGGTATGGCTCGAACTGACAGCAATATTTTGATTTGAATGTAATTGTATGAACTTAAATCAATTTTTAAGTCAAAATAAAAAAAGTTTTAGAGGTTGATGGGAAGATTCCATATCTTCCCAATTCGGTAGAGAAATTTGGTAAATATAATGGAGGTGGGAAAGATTCCATATCTTTCCCTTAAAAAATGAAAATAGAGAATTTTAGTATCATTATTTTGGAGGTTATAGGAAAGGCTCCATGCCTTTCCTCTAAATATGGTTAGAAACTATATAATCATTATATTGGAGGAAAATGTAGGGATGTTGTCCCTACATGTATTGAACTAACTGTTCTTCCTGTATCTGTGTGTTTCCAGGCTTCACCTTATCTATTGCATCTTTGAAATATTTGTATGGGATTTCTTCTGCTTCAAGGTTGTCTCTTAAAGCCAACATTGCTGCTTCTCTGCATACAGCTTCAATGTCTGCTCCAACATATCTGTCAGTGTTTTTGGCTAGTTTTTTAAGATCTACATCTCCTGCAAGTGGCATATTTTTGGTATGTACTTCAAAGATTGATTTTCTTGCTTCTTCGTCCGGTTGACCTACTTCAATGTGTCTGTCAAATCTTCCAGGTCTCATCAAACCTGTATCAAGGATGTCAGGTCTGTTGGTTGCTGCAATGATTGCCACATCTTCAAGCTCTTCCAATCCGTCCATTTCTGTTAATAACTGGTTGACAACTCTTTTTGTCACTCCGCTGTCAGTGTCATTTCCGCTACGTGCGCTGGCTATTGCATCGATTTCATCGAAAAAGATCACTGTTGGAGAAGCTTGTTTTGCTTTTCTGAATACTTCACGAACTCCTTTTTCGGACTCTCCAACCCATTTGGATAGGAGTTCAGGGCCTTTGACTGAAATGAAGTTTGCTTCACTTTCACTTGCCACTGCTTTTGCAAGCAATGTTTTACCTGTTCCAGGAATTCCGTAGAGTAGAGTTCCTTTTGGAGGCCTTATTCCTAAGCGTTGGAAGGTTTCAGGATGTTTTAATGGCCATTCAACAGCTTCTTTTAACTCTTGTTTTACGTCTTCAAGTCCTCCTACATCATCCCATTTGATGTCCGGGATTTGAACGAGAACTTCTCTTAGAGCTGAAGGTTGAATCTCTTTTTGTGCGTTTTTGAAGTCATTTCCGGTTACCACGATTTTTTCCATCACTTCTTTCGGAATCTCTTCATCGTTTTGTATTTCAGGAAGTATTCTTCTGACTACTCTCATTGCTGCTTCTTTACATAATGACTCAAGATCTGCTCCCACGAATCCGTGGGTGGTATTTGCAATTTTGTCAAGGTCAACATCCTCTGCAAGAGGCATGTTTCTTGTATGTATTTCAAGCACTTCTTTTCTCTCTTCTGTGTCTGGCACTCCAATTTCGATTTCACGGTCAAATCTTCCAGGTCTTCTGAGTGCTGGGTCAAGTGAGTCAGGTCTGTTGGTTGCACCAATAACCACCACTTGTCCACGGGATTTAAGACCATCCATTAAAGTTAAAAGTTGAGCAACGGTTCTTCTTTCAACTTCTCCATTGGTTTCCTCTCTTTTTGGAGCGATTGCATCTAATTCATCAATAAATATAATTGAAGGTGAGTTTTCCTCTGCTTCCTCGAAGTATTCTCTGAGGTTTTCTTCAGATCCGCCAACATATTTGCTCATTATTTCAGGTCCGTTGATAAGGATGAAATGAGCGTCACTTTCACTGGCTACTGCTTTAGCCAGTAAGGTTTTACCTGTTCCAGGTGGACCATGCATCAATACTCCTTTTGGTGGAGCAATTCCTAATTTTTCAAAGAGTTCAGGTCTTTTAAGAGGAATTTCAATCATTTCTCTTACTTTTTTGACCTCTTCTTTTAGTCCGCCAATGTCTTCGTAGCTTACGTCCACGAGGTTGCTTACTCCTTCGATTTTACTTACATCCACTGGGGATTCATGTAATTGTACTTCAGTATTAGGTCCAACTATAACAATGTCCTTAGGACTGGTTGACACTACTGCGAATTTGATTTCACGCATTGCAGGTGTAAAGTCCATTAATTCATCAAATAAGCTGTTGAACCCTCTACCCATACTTGGTCTTGGTGCACGTATTTGAGATCCGATAATGTCTCCCTGAACCATTACTTTTCCTGCAAATAATCCTCTGACATCTCCTTGCACACGGATGTTGTCTTCGGTTGGTGCAAGAACAACTTTTTTAGCTTCGGTTGCCTGTGCTTTTTTAATTGTTACTTCTCCACCAATGGTTGCTCCGGAGTTTTTACGAACTAATCCGTCGATTCTGATTACTCCAAGACCTATGTCTGTTTGTGAAGGAAGAGCGATAGCAGCAGTTCTTCTCTCACCAATGATTTCGATGAGGTCTCTTTCATGGATATCTAGGTCATCCATGACGTTTGGATCAAGTCTCGCTACGCCTTGACCTACATCTTTTTGTGAAATTGCTTCTGCAACTTTTAATGTGATTTCATTTTCTGCCATAATATCATCTCCATTTTGGCTGTAATGTTGTAATTGTAATGTGTCAAAATCTTTTTGTTACTTTTTGTAACTTTATTGACAAAGTAATCTGTGTATGTTTTACTATATAAAGGTTTCGGTTTTGACAATTTTTCAAAACAGCTTAAAATTAGTTTATTGATTTAAATAATATGGTATAATTGTGTTATAATTTAAAAATAAATTTATAAAGAATATTATGAAAAAATAATAAAAAATAGTAAAGTATATTAAATTTTAAAATTTAATTACTTTTAGACACTTTAATATTTGTTCGTTTATTTTAAAACATTATCTGATGGTTCCACCAAATCCGGTGAAAAGATTTTTAACATTGTCAATATCCTCTTTTGAAAGAGCAGTAATCTCAAAAGTTAAACTGATTGAGTCATTATCAATTTGCGGACCATTATATGCATCAGTTAGTTTGATATCGATAATATTGTCAATATTTAGAACAGTATTCTGGATAGTTTCTACATGAACATTTTTTGAAAATACGCAGCTGATGGATTCGGTTTTCTTATCCAGATTATCGATTTTCCATGCATATAATTCTTCATCGCTTAAAACTTCAATATTTGCTATTCTTATCTTTTTAACCTTATTTCCTGATTTCAAAATTGCGGTATTGTCCTTAATGCCTTCCAATATTCCCACATGAATCTTTCCAGAATATATATGTTTAAGGCCAACTTCACGCCCAATTGACTTGTTCAGTAAGCTAAATTCATGACTTAAAGCATTTATTGCCTTGTCACTTCTACCAAGCGCATTTTTAATGTCTCCCATATGTTTAGTAGCTTTAATGGCTATTTCAACAAATTTGTCCATGTCTCCACTATTGATGACATCTCTCAGCTCAACAACTGCATCAGCAAAAGTATTTCTGATTTTTGCACCATTACTGTTCATTGATTGGATATTATAAGTTAAATAAGGATTTTGAGCAACAATACGTGCAATCATATCAATCATAAGATTATAAATTGGACTTTCATAATCTTCACTTTCAGATAAATCAACTTTTAGCTTTTCAATTGCAGAAGCGGTTGAAATAAATGAAAAGTGAGTCAGAACCTGTACAATGCTCATCATAAAATCATGTTTTTCTGCTGTAGTTTCGATGATTCTCATATTTTTATTTGAAAGGTAATTGTAGATTTTACTGTACCATTTGCCCTTTTTATCAGCAGTCAAAACAATTACCTGATTGTCAAGCTCGGTAGTGCGGGGACCGAATACAGGATGTGTTGGAATGTATTCGACAGTGTCCGGCAATGCTTCAGCCATTGTTTTGGTAGGTTCTTCTTTAACAGAGGTAACGTCAACCATTAATGAACCGCTTTTCATAAATGGGGCAACTTCCCGAATCACTTCTGATGTGAATTGAATTGGAACAGAAACAACTAAAATGTCACTGATATTGGCAAGTCCTGCATTGGATTCAATATAATTAACATTCAATTCTTTTGCTACATTTCTACCTTTTTTATGATCGGTTCCGGAAATATATACTTCAAATTCATCTCTAAAATAATATATTAAAGTTTTTCCCAATCCGTCTGTTCCACCAATTATTCCAATCTTCATTTTAATCATTATTATTTTTAACTGAAAAAAGTTATAAAATTTTTGTGTCTGATTATTTTTTCATCCGAATCTTCCCATAATATAATCCTGTGTTTTAATCTCCTGTGGGTTTTGAAAGATATTTCGGGTCAAACCAGATTCAATCACTTCTCCATTCAAAAAGAATGCTGTGTAATCGGAGCTTCTTTTTGCCTGCTGCATATTGTGGGTCACAAGAACTATTGTATAGTCCTTTTTCAGTTCGCTTATCAGTTCCTCAATTTTCAATGTGGATATCGGGTCAAGTGCTGAGCAAGGTTCATCCATCAGAATAATGTCCGGATTGACTGCAATGGTTCTTGCAATACATAGCCTCTGTTGCTGGCCTCCGGATAAATTCAATGCGGATTCAAATAACTTATCTTCAACCTCCTCCCATAAAGCGGCCTGTTTAAGGCTTCTTTCAACGACTTTTGAAATCTCATAATCATCATGAATTCCATGTATTCTTAACCCATATGCGACATTATCATAAATTGACATGGGAAATGGATTTGCCTTTTGAAAGACCATTCCCACATTTTTTCTAAGGTCCACAACATCTATTTCATCGCCATATATATTCATGGAGTTTATAAGAATGTCTCCGTTGCAGCAAAAGTCACGGGACAGGTCATTCATCCGGTTAATTGATCTGAGAAATGTTGATTTGCCGCAGCCTGACGGTCCGATTAAAGCAGTCACACTATGTTGCGGAATTTTTAAATTAATGTCTTTTAGAATTTCCATATTGCCGAATCCTGCATTGAAATGGTTCACTTCAATTTTCATATTACTACACTCCTAGTTTTATTTCATATTTTGAAATTATGTGATTTGAAAGTATTGTGATTGTTAACACTATTGCGATTAAGACAAATGCGGTTCCATATGCATTTTCCATTGATATTCCCTCAGTTGCAAGTACATACAGGTGCAGAGGTAAGGGGCGTCCCGTATCAAGAAGTGATGTGGGCATTTCAAGGGATGAACCTACCAGATACATTACGGCTGCTGCTTCTGAGAATGCTCTTGTTAGAGCCAATATTATTCCGGTAAATATTCCGCTTGCTGCAGTTGGCAGGATGATGGAAGTTATGCACTGCCATTTTGTTGCACCCATGCCGTAGCATCCCTCTTTATAATGTTCAGGCACGCTTTTCAGTGCCACTTCAGATACTTGATAAATTGTCGGCATTGACATCAATGAAAGAATCACTCCTCCGCTCAGCAATGACCAGCCCGTCTTTAAAAAGAATATCAGAAATGCCAAACCGAATAATCCAAACACGATTGAGGGAACTGACGCTAAAACCTGTGATATGAATCTGATGACCACTTCTAATCTGGGGTTTTTATTATATTCTGCCATGTAAAGCGCACTTCCAACGCCAAGGGGAATTGCAATGAAAGAAGTAACTGCTAGCAGATACAAACTGGACAGTATCATTGGCAGTATTCCTCCCTCACGACCGGAGTCGACTGGTTTTGTAAGTAGGAACTCCAGGTTGATTGCACCTATTCCTTTTATTAGGATATAGCTTACGATTATCATAAGTATCGCAAGTGTTATTGCGCCTGAAAGCTTAAACCAGAAACTGGTGATTTTTTGTATTGATTTAACATGCATTGCCAACACCTCTTTTTTGAATCATCCAGCATATGCTCATTAAAATAATTATCATTGCAAATAATACTGTAGCTGTCGTAAATAATGCATTATAATGTATTCCTGTTGCATAACCCATCTCAAGAGCAATGTTTGATGTTAATGTTCGTGCAGGCTCAAAGATTGATGTGGGTATGATATTCACATTTCCAACAAGCATCAAAACAGCTAATGTCTCACCAATTGCTCTTCCAATGCCTAAAATTATTGCAGTAACTATTCCTGGCAGTGCAGTTGGAAGTATTATATTTCTTATCACCTGCCAGTGAGTTGATCCAAGTCCGAATGATGCTTCCTTATAATTTTCAGGCACGCTTTTTATTGCATCCTGGCTGACAGATATGATTGTTGGAAGAATCATTACTGCAAGTATTATTGAAGCGGTAATGACTGAAAATCCACTTCCTGTAAAATTGTTGCGTATCAATGGCACAATCACGGTTAAACCGAAAAATCCATAAATTACAGAGGGAATTCCGGCTAATGTTTGGATTATTGGTTTGAATAATTTTTTAATGTTTGATGGTGCGATTTCTTCAAGAAAAATTGCACATGAAATTGCAAGGGGTATGGATAGAACTAATGAAAGTCCTGTGATTATCACAGAGCCTGCAATCATCGGTAATATTCCGAAGATATTATTGTCTGGCGACCAAGTAAGTCCGAAGATAAAATCTCCTATTCCGTAATTTTGAATTATGGGAATTGATTCATTTAATAAAAATATGACCATTAATGATGAAAGGATTATGAGAATTGTGTTTATGCTAAATAATCCTTTTTCAATGAGGTATTCTTTAATCATAATCATCACCTTATGATTTTTTCTTTATCTAAAACACTATCAGATTCCTCGCTCATTGTCCAATTTATAAATTCTTTTGCTTTGTTGTCACAATTTTTATCGCTAAGCAATATGAATGGTCTTTGAAGTTTGTAAGTTCCTTCAATCACTGATTCTTTTGAAGGGGATACTTTATCAATGCTTATGTTTTTTATGCTGTCGTCGAGGTGTGCAAATGAAACAAAACCGATTGCATTTCTGTCCTGAATGACACTTTGTTTTACGCTGCCTGCAGAATTTTGAATTATTGCATCTTTTTTAAATGACTGATTTTTCATTACGGTGCTTTTAAATGAGTCGAGTGTTCCTGAACCTTCTTCTCTTATAATTACATTAATTTCACCACTTATGTTAGTTAATTCTCTCCAGTTTTTTATTTCTCCTGAAAATATCTTTTGAAGGTGTTTTGTTGATAAATCATTAATTGGATTTTCATTATTCACTATGACGATTATTGCTTCACGTCCAATTTCATGTTCTTCTAAATTTTCACAGTCTATTTCTTTTGAAGACATTCCTATGTCTGCCACATCTGATTTGGCACATTTTATCCCAAGGCTTGATCCGCCACCCTGGATATTGATATCAACATTGTCATGTGTCTTTTTATATTCTTCAGCTAGTTGTTCGCATACTGGTTGTATTGAAGTTGATCCAACAATGCTTAATGGCTCATTTGTTGATTGGATGGAATTGACTGTAAGTACTGAAAATATTATGAGTAGTACGGTTATGATTTTATAATTTGTCTTCATTCCTATCACCGTGGAATTAACTTATCTTAATCTACTATATAAAGTTTGCTTTTTAGGAATTAAATTTCTCAAAAAGTGAACTATTCTTTTTCAATATATTTTAATAAGAATTAAATCTAATACATATAATGAAATTATGAAAATTATAAACGAAGATGAAAAGGAAGGAATTGTTGAAGTTGTTCCGGAAACACTGGATGATCTGTGGCATTTATCTCATATAATAGAAGTTGGAGACAATGCATCATCCAAAACCACAAGGCGTATACAGGACAATACTGGCGATAAGCTTAGAAGTGATAGGGGAGTTAAAAAAACTTTCTATTTAGGATTGGATATAGAAAATATCTCTTTTCACTTATTCACAGGTAAATTAAGATTAACCGGTGTAATCACAAGAGGTCCGGAAGACCTGATACCTTTGGGTTCTCACCACACACTGGAAGTTAAACTCAACACTCCTCTCAAAATCACCAAACCAAGATGGCCAAAATGGGCAATAAAAAGATTGAATCATGCAATTGATGCTTCTAAAAAGTTATCTGCAATAATTGTAGTGCTTGAAGATGATTCAGCAACATTAGGTTTGATGAGACAGTTCGGTATTGAATATTACGGTCCAATTAAGGGCCACATTTCAGGCAAAAGAATAATTGATAAAAACAGGCAAAAAAATATCGTACAGTTTTATGAAAAAGTCATAGAATCAATAACCAAATTTGATTCAATTCAAAATATTGTCATTGCAGGGCCAGGATTTGTCAAAAACGACTTTTATGATTATCTGAAGGATAAGCATCAGGACCTTGCAAAAATATCAATTATCGAATCTACAGGTGCGGGTGGGCGAAATGGAATTGCAGAGGTTTTAAGAAAGGGTACAGTTGAAAAGCTGACCTCTGAAAATCGTGTGGCTCAGGAAATGGGTGCAATAAATAACCTGCTTTCACAAATTGGTAAGAATTCATCAAAAATAGCCTATGGTATAAAAGAGACTCAAAATGCTATTAATCTTGGTGCGGTTGAGCAATTGCTAATTCTTGACAGTCAGGTTCCAAACGATAACATGGGCGAAGCCATGGACATGGTTGAGAACATGAAAGGGGAAGTGATGGTTATAAGCAGTGAACATGAAGGTGGAAAACAATTGGAAAGCCTTGGTGGAGTGGCTGCAATTTTGAGATATGTCATTGCTTAAATATTTATATATAAGGAAAAATTAAAATTAATATGTAAAATTAATTTAATTGTGATATTATGATGTATACATCGATACTTTTTGCATTAATATTTGTTTTTATTGTATCTGCAATAGGTACGGCAATTCTAGATATTATTTTTAGATTTCTTGGAAAAAGAGGATATTTGGGCAATTTATATCCAAATGTTAGAGGTGGAATCCCTCGTGCAATTGGTGTAATTCCATTCATAATCCTGTCTTTTTACATGTTGCCTAGTTTCAATAATCTTATTTTAATAATTGGTATTTTTGCACTTATCGATGATGTACTTGGAAGAAAAAAATCACCGTTTGGAATTGAATGGGGTCAATTGTCAAGAGGAATTGGAATAATCCTTGTCATGATTGTTGGATTGTTGGAAGGTTTGGGTGTATCTTCAATATTTATCGCTTTAATGGTTCAACCGTTGAACATTTCAGACATGCAGCCTGGATCTACCTGTATTGTAACAATGATAATGTCAGTTCTAACAATTCTTGTCATGCTGATAATCGGATCTCAGCCTTATGCTGAACTTCCAGCTATTTACACTCCTTTATTAATATTGATTGTGTGTTTAGCTTATTCTCCACTTGATTTTTCAGGAAAAATCATGTTGGGTGAAGTTGGAAACCACACTTTTGGAGTGGCACTGGGCTGTGCATTTTATTTAATCGGAGGATTATGGTCAGTTATTGTCTTCGGTATTTTAACAACAGCACTTATTGCATTTGTCAGAAGAAACAATTTAACCGTATTTTTCCGTCAGCAATTAAGATTACTCGACCCTACATTTGGAGATTACTTTATGGACGTGTTGACTGGTGGAGGATTGGGAGACCTTTTAAGAAAATGGATATTGAAAGACAAACAGTATGATGTTAAAAATCCGTTGCTGATTTCATTAGGTTTTAGAAGATTGTTATATAATCCTCATGCAAGACATCCTAGAAAATATGTTCCAAACGTTAATCAGATACCTAGATTGGAAAAGAAGATGTGATTTTATGAAATGTTTATTTATAGTCACAGGAAGAGGGCTAGGTGGAGATGCAATGACTGCATTAAATGCCATGAAGGCATTGGAAAAAAAGGGAGTTCAATGTGAAATCGCTCTTGATGCATCTGCTCACGGCTCTTTATTTGAAAAGCACGGATATTCTTGGCATAGGATTTCTGTTCCTCATGCCGGAGGACATTCTGCCACTAAATTATCTGCTTTAAAAGGTGCAGCTAAATTATTCACAGCTACATTTAAAGCTAGAAGTCTCATTAAAAAACTAAAAGTTGATTTTGTTGTAGGAGTTTTAGGTGGAGGAGCTATTGTCGCATCACTTGGAGGTAAAGTTGCTCGCAAACCTACATTTTCTTTAATATCAACACCTTTGGATTCAAAAGTTTGTCCTAAATTTAATCACTGTTATATTCTGCCTGAACTGGATAAGTTCAGATGGGAAACATTACCTAAAAATATGGATAAGGCATTTTATCCTTTAGCAGACAATATGGGTGATGGAGATCCGGATATTGCACTTCAAAAACTAAAGGAATACTCTAATTTTGATGAAAACAAAAAAACAATTGTGTTCTCTTCAGGTTCTTCTATCTTTAAGGGAATGGTTGATGGAATAAACATCGTTGCTGATAAAACCGATGAGTACAATCTTGTTCTGGTTGGTTTGCCTTTAAAAGAGGAATATGGTGAACTTATTGATGAAAATAAAATAATCTATGCAGGTTATATTGACTGGATTAATCACCTGTTCAAGTTCGCTGACTTGACTGTTTTAACTGATGATGGTGTTTCACTGGAAGAGGCATTCACCAATGGAAAACCTATTGTGGCTCTTGCCCGTGTCAAATGGGGAAGATATCAGAACATGGCTGGAGTGTTTAAGGGGGCCATGATTGAATCTAGTGTAGATGATGTTTATGAAAGCATTCAGGAAGCATTCAAAAACTATGACTCATTGCAGGAAAAAGCTCTGGTTTATGGTGAACAGTGTCTGAATGCAGCTGATAATCTGGCTGATGATATTCTAAAAAGAGTTAAATAGTGGTATTATAGCCACATATTTTTTATTATTTTATAGTTTGTATCGGTTGATGGGTGTATTTCTAAAAATTCACTGTAATCATCCAAATCATAATCCATTCTCATCAGATAGGACAGATATGCAACATCGCTTGTTGAAGATGGGGAAATGGAATTAATTCTATTGATCTTATTTTTGTTCTTGTCAAATTCCACTTCAGTGTAGCCTGTTTTTCCTTCAAGTATTTTCCAGAATGCACCAGGTCCGGCAATTCCAGGTATTGCAATTGTTGCCTTTTCATCATCGGTTAGTTCTGATTTTTCATTTTTCACAAAACTCACTTCAGTGTTCAGACTCAAAGTTTGAGGAATGCAATTGTAGCTTACTTTATTTGCATAGCCAGCCATATTTCTTGCAGCTGTGATGCCCTCCATTCTAGCTACTGGTGTCAATTGATATCCTCCAGTAACATCACCTGCAGCATATACATTACTAACATCAGTTTGCATCATTTCATTAACTTTAATTGTTTTGTCAGGATTCAACTCAACAAAACCTTCTGCAATTTCACTATTTGGAACCCTTCCTGTTGCAAAAAATGGAATTCCCTCTAATTCTTTACCGTCACTTGTTAAAATTTTATCTTTAAACACTTCTTCAACAGAGGTATTTTCCAATACATTGACATTTGGGATAATATTTTCCAGAACATATTTTTTAGTGGCTTCACTGAGCTCTTTTAAAAATGTGCTTCTCACAATAACATTTACTTCACTGCCCAGTGTTGCATAAATATTTGCTATTTCACAGGCAATGATTCCTCCGCCAATTATATTTAATTTTTCAGGGACATCATCAAGTTTTAAAATATCCTTATTGGTCAATCCATAGTCTTTACCTGGAACTTCTGGAATGAAAGGTCGAGCACCAGTTGCAATTAGTAAATTGTCCCATTCATATGTTTCGTTATTGACTATGACCTGTTCGCCCTCAATTTTTGCTTCGCCATAGATAACGTTATTGCCCACACTTTCATTTTCCAACTGGTTCAGGTATCTCAGTTTTTCCTGTGTTTCAGTGATTTTTTCAACAATTTTTTCATATGAAACATCCATTTGGCTTTTAATAAATCCGTAGCTATTGAATCGTCGGTTTTCATCAATAAATTTAGTAATGTCAGTTAATGCACAAACAACCATGCATCCTTCATTTAAACAAGTTCCTGCAATATGTTTTTTTTCAATTAAAGTCACTTCTTCTCCCAATTTTCCAAGTTCCAATGATCCTAGCCTTCCAGCAGGTCCTGATCCAATAACAATATTTTTCATCTTAACACCTATGTAGATAGTTTTATATAATACTAACATTTAATTATTAATATATATTAAATTTTGGAGATAGATAGTTATGTGTATTGCAGCACCTGCTCATGTTTTAGAAATTAACAGAGAAGACAATTTTTTAATTGCTGATTTTGGTGGAGCTAGACAACAAGCAAAATTGGATTTATTGCCTGAAGTTGAAGTTGGAGATTATGTTTTAATACATGCTGGTTTTGCTATAGAAAAATTAACTGAAGAAGCTGCTAAAGAATCTTTAGAAGCTTGGGAAGAATTATTAGAAATTCTTGAAGAAGAAGATAAAGAATGGGAAGCAAGAGTGAATGGTGAAAATTAGTAAATAGACACCCTTGTAACTCCTTTTATTTTTAAAAATTCATTTATCAAATCACCTTTGACTGGTTCTTCGGTGATTATGGTTAATATTGGACTTTGTTGAAGTTCGGTATCTTCTGCATAAGCTTGTCTTATGCCTATTCCTTTTTTTGTAATTAAGTTTGCTGTACTTGCTAGGATTCCTTCACTTTCAGATCCGACTTCAATTTCAATAACTCCTAATTCCAGATTTTTAGCAATGTTTTTTAGAAGTGTTCCGGCAGGAATGATGTTGCTGAATAATTGATATAATTCTGTATCTTCGCGTATTACTTCGATTGTTGATTTTATTGCACGTCTGTCAACTTCTGCTGCGGTAGCAAGTGCCTTATCGCTGATTTTTAAATTTCCGCAATAGATTTTACCATCTTCATTTAAAGATAGTCCAAGTTCAATCATTTTTTCTGCAACTCTTAGTCTTGCAGGGTATTTTTTAAATTTTTCATTAATCTTTTCCCACATTTTTATCATCATTCCAACTTTTTGTATATTTAAGTTATTATTTGTAGAATTTAATATATATTATTTTTGGAAAAAATTTAGAAAAAATTGTCATGTAAAAAAAAGTTTCTTTAAAAATAGTTTATAGTAGGCTAGATGGGATTCGAACCCATGACCTCCCGGTTATCAGCCGAGCGCGCTAACCAAGCTGTGCCACTAGCCTATAATATATTGTGTGACAGTTAACTGTCAACACTAATACATATATTAATTACCATATATAAACCTTTCGATTAATGAGCATTCCTAGAAACTTAAGCTTTTTTTGATTTTTTCTATTTTTAATTTTTTGTTAAATGTGTAATTTTTACTTATTTTAGTTAATTCTTTAGTTAATTATTTTAATACTTTAATGAATAGTTTTAATTTATTTATATCTTATTTTAATAATTGTTAATAGTTTATTTTAAATATTATTAATTATAAATATTTATATAAGTGATTAAAGTTTTTTAGTCACGAATTTAACTGTTTGGGGGTTGAATTCATGTATTCTTTTGATAGATTTGTCAAAGAATTTTTTCGATTATTTGATTATTTTATATCAAAAAAATATATTACTGAAGAGAATAGGTTCATTAGAGATAGAAAAATGACTCAAAAGGAATATACTGCATATATTCTTTCTCAAAGAAGCTGTACGGGTTATATTGAAACGATTAGATTTTTCACTATAATGATGAAGAAAGATTTTAAAACGATTTCTAGCCAAGCAATTGGAAAACAACGAATGTTCATCGACCCAAAAGTATTCATTGACATGTACGAATGTTTTATTGACCAATTATATGGTAAATTCTCAGGATTTTCAAAATTTAAAGGATATTTAATTTGTGCTTGTGATGGAAGTATTGTTGATCTTCCTAATGTTACTTTAACTCGAAATGAATTCCCGCTTGGCGATGAAAACCTATTAAAAGAAAATAGAATTCGTGCAAGAGTATCATGCTTTTTAGATGTACATTCCAAACATATTTTAACAGTAAAAATAGTAGAAACAATAACAAATGAAGTAGATTTAGCAATTGAACATTTAGAGAACTTAAAACAAAGATTTGACATTAAAAAATTAATTACAATTTATGATCGAGGTTATCCATCAATTGAGCTGATGGTTAAAACCATTGATTTAGACTCAAAATTTTTAATAAGACTTCCAAAAAATGTATTTAGACGTCAAATTAATAAAATGCAGACTAATGATGAAATCATAAAAATTAACATAGTAGAGAGTCGATTGAGAGCTTTTGATGATGAAAATTTAAAAGAGAAAGCAAGGCAAATGGGAAGATTAGAAATTCGCATAGCACTTGTTGACATTGGAAAAGACGAACCAGAAATACTGGCAACAAATTTAACACCTGAAGAATTTACAACAGAAGATTTAAAAGAATTATACAATAAAAGATGGACAGTAGAAACAGGATTCGACAGATTAAAAAACCTAATTGAAATCGAAGATTTCAGTGGAATTCGAAGACCAATAATTGAACAAGATTTTTACGCACATATATTCGTTTATAACCTTGCAATGACCATAAAAAATCATGCAGAACATCATATAACGAGAACACCAAGAAATAGAGATGAAAAAATAATTTATCAGTCGAATTTCGCAAAAATAACTGGAAATATCTATTTATTTTTCTTCGACATAATTTTTGGAACGCAGGCAAAAAGA
>NZ_JAFUHT010000058.1 GCF_017468685.1 Methanobrevibacter sp. | reverse complement strand
CTGTTAATTTTTTGTTGTTAGATAGTTTATCGCGGATTATACTTAAATCTTTCTGCTTGTTTATTGTTTTTGTTTTAATGATTTGTGGATGATAAGTTACATCAAAGTGAGTGTAGGCTTTTATCTTACCTATTTTAGAAAACGAAATGTCTCATAATTAATAAAAAAAATAATTAATTTAGTTTATTTTAAAAAAATAAAGCATAAAAGTATTATTTGTAATAAATTTCTAGAAAATATACAAGTTTAAAAAAAATAAAAAAAGTGAGGTAGAATTAACTACCTGCTTTGGTATTGTCAAAGTTTACGTTAAATAGCATTACACCGTTTTCAGAATGCACAGGCTCAAATATGTTTTGGTTTGCTCCACCTAAAAGATAAAGTTGAGTAAACATTGAGTTTTCAAGTTTCTCATCTATTAATATTGGAGTGTACTCATTGTTCTGGCCCATGAGGAATAAGGTGTAGTTACCGTCTTTAGCACCTTTGATGGATTCGTTTTTCATGATGTATCCGTCTTCGATTAAGATTAATCTGGATGCTTTAAGAGGGTTGTAGTCAGTACCGTTGACTTTGATTGGCTCGCCGGAATCTGTGTATACTGATTCGACATGTGCTTCGGTTGTGTTGTTACCGGAACCTCTTTCAATTACTGCATTTACGGTCATGCCCTGATCTTCTAATAATTGAACCTTGCCTGACTGGCCGGCTGCAACTTTAGCTGAATCATATGGCACGTAGTAGTTGTAGTTTTCAGAAGTCTGGTTGTCAAAGTCCCATGCACCGAAGTAACTCCACCAGCCTGCTTTTTGAAGCATATCTGAGGATGCGACAAATATTACAGGTCTTGGGTTTTTAGGATGTGTGAGTTTGACTACGTCTTTTGCCTGATCTGCAGTTAAGTCATACTTGGACTGCAATACCTTTTGGGCGTTGCTTGATGTTCTAGGCAATATATCAATAAGGATATCAGTAGCCTTACCAGGTTCTCCTGTGACGTTTACAAGATAATCGTCAGCTTTTGTACCTGTTGAATCAAGCATTCTGAATATTCCTGCAGATAGTTCCAAATTATCAGTTGTCATCGCCTGACCCAGCCAGAAAGCACGTTCCCCTGACTGAGAACCTCCGTCGAATGTTACCTGTCTGTCTGCAGCAACTTCGAAGAGGTAACCGAAGTCCCACCAGGATGTGATTACTGTATCATCCGGTTGGGTTTCATCTATCCATTCCATTGCGTTCCACATGTAGTCGTTTGTACCTGGAACAACGTTTTCTGAAGTCTGCCATGCGCCAACAATACTTGGAGTGATTAATGCAATCACTAAAGCAATTATCAAAATATGTTTTTTGAGCGGAACATGGTTTTTGTCAGCTGAGTTGTCTTTGAGCAAGTATATTGAAGCAAGTCCGATTGCTGCAATTACAACAAATAATATAATACCATAGGTTGTGTTGATTGTAGCTACCGGTACAGCTGCTAGAAATGCACATAAAATCACTGCAACAGTTAACCATTTGTCGTTGTTGAGTCTGTTTTTGATGTAATCACAAGCGTATCCTACAAATATGCCTGCTAGTAAACCGAATGGTAAAACGATTGTGGTAATGAACCTTGAACCACGGGATACTGCAAGAGCGGTTACTACTACCCATACAACGAATAATGTTGCATATAATACTGTTAATCTTTTGCTTGCAAGTATTTCATTGTCTCCACCGAATTTCAAATCAGCAAGAGATAATTTGAATTTACGACTGTTGTCAAGTTTTTCAGCAGCGGATAATCTTTTACCTTTTTCAGGTTTAGCTTCCACCGGTTTTTGTCTGACATTTCTGTATTTCCATGCTCTTGTAACAAGGATGTATAATACAACCAATGCTGCGAAAAATACTGCAATACCACCGATACCGTTTATGAATCCGTTGGTGTTTGCTAAAAACATGGAAGTCATTCCTGCACCTAGCATTGCTGGCATTTGCATCTCTGCAACGGAAATAAGTACGTTAGGGAATCCTCCTACAACAACAGATGCAGATTGTAAGTTTAACAATCCAAATACGCTTCCAAAGATTCCGATTACTCCATCGACTCCTCTAAATACTGCAAGTCCGATAAATGCAATTACACCAATTGCAATGATGGATAGGAATTCCTTGTTGTGCACTAACCATTCAACGACATTGCCGTATTGGTCTCTGTCTTCATCAACATTGAAAACAAATGTTACAATCAGGTATATTACTGCAAAGAATCCCATCATTGCAACATAAAAGACCCATCCAGACCATTGAACTGAAAAGATTCCAACGGAAATAATGGACAATATAGCAAATACGATTTTCCAAATCCAGTTGTTACTTCTTATTGATTCAACAAAGAAGAATACAAATAGGAGTGAGAATATGTAGTAGAACATATCTGTATCGAAAAATCCCGGGAATGTGTGTGCGAAATAGTTCGGAGCAAGTGCGATGATTATAGTTGCAACAATTGCTCCATAATCGTTTGTAAGTCTTCTTGAAAATATAAATGCTGGTATTACTGCTAGTGTTGAAATAATTGCTCCAGCCCAAAATGCAACTTCCTTAACTGACATGTTCATTCCGAAGAAATTATTGGCCACATCATGTAACCATGAAGTCACATATACAATTCCCAACTCATAATTAACTTGAAAACCATCAGGAGCATTACGATGCATATCCCATGCAGTATCATTTACCATTTCATCTCCCGCATAACCATGATCCACATAATCGTCAGTCAACCTGTAGTTATAATATGAATCCATTTCACTGAAATAAGGAAGACCTGATGCATCTGTGTATAATGCTTTTCCTTCATCGTCAAAGAAATGTAGATCAGCAGCAGGAGCTTTTAATGCGAAAACAACAGCCAAAAGAATCAATACAATGATAACTCCTTTACCTACTGTTAATAATGTTTCTCTATTCATTAAAAATCCTCTGTCTAATTTTTATTAATTTAAATTAAAATTATAAGAAAAATAAAAATAATTTCAAACAATGTGAAAAAATATTTTTATTGGTTTATATCTATATTTTTCAACATTATTAAATATTGTGGATAAAATACATTCCTAGAAACTTAAGATATTCTTGGTGAAAATTTTTATTAAATTCCATATTTAATAACAATGTTATATTATTTTTAAATCAGGTTTTGATTTTTCGTAAGTTTTATATGATTTCGGAACAAAAAATTAAACAAGAATT
>NZ_JAFUHT010000057.1 GCF_017468685.1 Methanobrevibacter sp. | reverse complement strand
TGACAGGTCTGGTATGTGGACTAATTCCAGTAAGACATTCAGTTATGTGGGTAATTTGACTCCTGGTGCTAAGGTTAATTTCACTGTTGTGTTTAAGGCATTGGTGAATGGTACTTTGATCAATAGTGTTAATGTTACTTCTAATTTGACTGGTAATAAAACAGCTAATAACTCTACAAGAGTTTATAATCCTAATTTGACTGTTGAGAAAATTACTTTAACTAATGTCAGTTATGTGAATGGAAATGTTTCATTTGTGATTGTTGTTACTAATACTGGTGATTGCAATTTATCCGGCATTAAAGTCTTTGAATTATTTAATTCTACTGAATTTAAGTTAATTGATTTCATTGACAGGTCTGGTATGTGGACTAATTCCAGTAAGACATTCAGTTATGTGGGTAATTTGACTCCTGGTGCTAAGGCTAATTTCACTGTTGTGCTTAAGGCTTTAGTTAATGGTACTTTAATTAATACTGTTAATGTTACCTCTAATTTGACTGGTAATAAGACTGCTTCTAATAGTACTAGGGTTTACAATCCGAATTTGACTGTTGCGAAATTCACTTTAACTAATGTCAGTTATGTTAACGGCAATGTCTCATTCATGATTGTTGTTACCAACACCGGTGACTGTAACTTGTCCAATGTTACTGTTAAAGAGATCTTTAATCCTAAAGAATTAGATTTCTATGATTTTACAAATAAGGACATGTGGACTAATTCCAGTTATGTTTTCACTTATAAAGGTATCTTAAAGCCTGGTGAAAGCAGCAACTTCACTGTAATTTTCAAAACATTAACAAACGGTACTTTAATCAACACAGTTAATGCAACATCAAACATGACTGATAATAAGACAGCAACCAATAATACAACCGTTACTAATGAAATATGTGACTTAACTGTTAACAAAACTGTTAATTCATCAAGCATATTTATTAATAATCTGGTTGAATGGACAATTACTGTTGTAAACAACGGTCCGAATGTTGCACGTAATGTAACTGTAAATGACACATTAATCGATGGTCTTGAACTAACTTCCATACCTTTAAACTGCACACTCAGTGGAAGAACTATTGTTTGGAAAATTGGTGATTTAAAACCAAATAAACCGATTGTCCTTAAAATAGTTACAAATGCTACCAAATTAGGCAATTTGACTAATGTTGTTTGTGTAAACACTACAACTATTGAATCAAATCAATCTAATAATCAGGCATTTAATTCAACATTTGTTAATCCGATTTGTGATTTAACAATCAACAAAACTGTAAGTGCAAAGGTCATTGATGTTAATAAAACAGTTGAGTGGACAATTACTGTTGTAAATAATGGTCCGAGTGTTGCTTACAATGTTACTGTTAAAGATACTTTAAATGATGGTCTTGAATTGATTGGCATTCCTTCAAACTGTACTTTTGATGGTAAAATTATCATTTGGAAAATCGGTGATTTGCAAGCAAATAAACCGGTATCCATTAAAATTGTTACCAAAGCAGTTAAAGAAGGTAATCTAACCAATATGGTTAGTGTAAACACTACTACAACTGAAAGCAATTTAACAAACAATAATGCTTCAAATTCCACTTTTGCAAATCCTATTTGTGATTTGGTCATTAACAAAACAGTTAATGCTTCAAGCATATTTGTTAATAAGTCAGTTGAATGGACAATTACTGTTGTCAATAATGGTCCGAGTGTTGCTTATAATGTTACTGTTAAAGATATCTTACCGGAAGGACTTGAATTAGCTGAAACTCCTAAAAATTGTAATGTTAGTGGAAGAACTATTATCTGGAAAATTGGTGATTTGAATACAAAAACACCTATTGTTTTAAAAATAGTTACAAAAGCGGTTAAATTAGGTAATTTGACTAATATAGTTAGTGTAAACACTACAACTAATGAATCTAATAAAACAAATAATAATGCTAGCAACAGCACTTATGTAAATCCAATTTGTGATGTTGCAGTTAACAAAACTGTTAACGTCAGTGCAATTTACATACATGGCCTTGTTGAATGGACAATTACTGTTGTCAATAATGGTCCGAGTGTTGCCTGCAATGTTACTGTTAGAGATTATTTACCTGATGGTATGAGATTAGTAGAAATTCCAATGAATTGTACATTAAATAATACAATCTTAACTTGGAATGTTGGTGATTTAGAAATAAATAAACCGATTTCTTTAAAATTAATTACTGAAGCTTTAAGTGAAGGTAAAAAGATTAATTTAGTTAATGTAAGCACAGCTACTAATGAAACTGACTTAACTAATAATAATGCTGACAATAATACATTTGTAAGTTCTCTTTGTGATTTAGTAATCAGTAAAGCTGTTAATGCAACTAAAGTTGACATGTTTGATTTGGTTGAATGGAATATTACTGTTGCAAATATAGGCCATAATCCTGCAGTGGCTGTTGTGGTAAATGATACTTTGCCTGAAGGTTTAAGAATTATTTCTGCAACTCCATCTATAGGAAGTAGTTCTGATAATAAAACTGGAATTTGGAGAATAGATTATATTGAAAATAATACTAGTGTTTTCCTTATTTTAGTTACACAAGTCTTAAAAGAAGGCCCAATTACAAATACTGTAACAGTCAATACCACTACAAACGAAACAACCAAGTCAAATAATAATGCAACTAATACTACTGTTGTAAATCCAATTTGTGATTTGGAAATAAGTAAAATTGTTAACTTAAAAGAGGTTAATGTTGGTGAAAAAGTAGTTTGGACAATTGAAGTAAGAAACAATGGTCCAAGTGATGCTAAAAACGTTATTGTAATTGATCAATTGCCTAAATCCTTAAAAATTCTTAATTATAAAGTTAGTGATGGTATTTTTAATAGAAACAATGGTCAATGGAATATTGGTTTATTGGAAAACGGTTCTAGTGCAATTTTAACAATTGAAACTCAAGTTTTAAGTGATGGTAACATCATGAATTCAGTTTCAGTTCAAACCACTACAAAAGAATCAGATTATACTAATAATGATGCTTCAAACACTACCAGAGCAATTCCAATAGTTGATTTGGAACTTAAAAAAGTTTCAGATAAAAAATCATACTATGTAGGAGATGAAATGCATTGGATTATAGAAGTTACAAATCATGGATTAAGCACTGCTAAAGACGTGTGGGTATTGGATATATTGCCGTCAAGTGTCAAATTCATTAAATTTAGTGCTTCTAAAGGATCTTATGATCATTCTAGTGGAAATTGGTCTATTGGTGAAATTGGAAGTGGTGAAAAAGTTACTTTGGACATATTATGTAAAATAATGTCCGAGGGAGCTATAACCAATAACGCTAAGGTGGTAACAAGCAGTAATGAATCTAATTTAATTAATAATTATGATAATGCCACTGTTGATGTTACTGAACCTGGCGAAAAACATCATGATGAGCCAACTCCACAGGAAAACAAATCAAATCCAAAACAAGAACCTCCTATTAAAGCGGAAGTTTCACTTAAAAATACCGGTAATCCTATTGCATATCTTTTAATTGCAATATGCATTATCTTAGGAAGTTTTTGGTCTAGAAACAGGAAAGAATAAACACAAAATAATTTTGACTGGATAATTTTTATTATCTGGTTATCTTTTTCTTTTTTTTCTTTTTTTATACGGGCAATTTTTTACATAAGTTATTTATCATATCCAAAACATATTATTTTTTAGACATGATTAATGAAATTATTATTCAAAGATTGGATGACCTTATCGGAGATTATGACACTCCTTTTTTTAATTACTTATTATATTCTTATGATTTAAGTTTAAACGAATGTGAACTTATTGTTGAAGAATTAAGAGGAGATATTAATTCAGGTAAAATTGTTGCTGATAATATAGTCTCAGTATTGAATGATTATTTTAAATCAAGGGTTATCTATTTGGAAAAACAAAAAAAGATAGATTTACTGTCATCTTTAGTTCATGAGGATAATGATTTCTATATAAAATATTTGAAGAAATATGATTTGACATCCCAGGAGATTAATTTAATATATGATAAGGTTGAATCGAAAATTTTGGATGAGAATATCACTGATTTTGAAATAAAAAGATATCTGCAGTATTATTTTCTAAATTCAATAAAACAGGAGTCATATATTAATGATTTGAATCGTATAATTGGTCGAAATTATGACACTTTAACTATAATAAATATTAAAAAGAAATATCCTATTTTACGCGATCAGGATATTGTTCAGATAGTTTTTGATATACATCGCGAGATTATTGATGCAAAGGATTTTAAAAATGGCATTAAGCATGAATTTAAAAGGCAATGTATGATTAGAAGTGAAAATAAAAAGGCACAATGCCGTTTAAATTTAAATGAATTTGTTGAGGGAAGTGGTGATTCCTTTTTGAAATTAATCAAGTTTAAAAATTTATCCAAAAGCGATGGGAAAATTATTATTGATGAAATTCAGGATGATATTTCAAAGGGTTTAATCCAGCCTGAGTGGATTGACAGTGTTTTTATAACTAAACGTTTTAATGATTATAATGAGAGACAGTAGTGTTTTTACTTTTTTGAAAAGTAAATTTGGGAATTTATATGACTTATGCAGTGTCATGGAAAAGTTGATTGTTTTGAAAAAATACAATCTTGCTATGGCTACAGCTAAGATTATCCTTGATTTATTTTCCCGTCAAACTAAAAAGAAGCTTGTCTTTACAATTGATGTTTTTAATGACTCTGATTTGAATTTAACATTAAATGATATGGAAAGCGTTCACAAAACTTTGTTTAGATATATCTATGATGATTATTTTATAGGCATTGAGAAGTTTCTGCAGGTTGATTATGAATTTGATTTTGCATTTCTGGGTCATAATCCAAAAATCACAAATGAGGACATATATCTGATTGCCGACAATCTGAAAGTTGATTCCATAATGCCTTCATTAATCGGCCTTGAAGGTGAAAACCCAATTGCCATTGATGATTTGAATGCAAACGATAAGGAAAATGTTTTAAATCTGGTTGAAAAGAATTTGAATAAATTTATTAAGAATCATATATTGACCTTAAACCTTTTTGACATTGAGGGAAATTTGATTTCCAGGCCATTGAACTTTGAAGCGGTCAAAAAAACAGACAGGTGCATAATAAAGGAAATTCCTCCGGAAGTTGAATTGGATGAACATCAAAAGAGTGCTGTAGAATACATTGGAAAACCGTTAGTTATCAATGCAGGTCCGGGTGCCGGAAAAACCCGTGTTATAATTGAAAGGGTTTTATATCTGATTGAAAATGGGGCAAAGCCTGAATCAATACTTGTCATTACTTTTACAAATAAGGCAGCTGATGAGTTGCGTGAAAGGTTTAAAAAGGACACAAAACTGGATTTAAATGTTATAAATCAAATGAGAATAAGTACCATTCACAGTTTCTGCAGATCAATTCTTTCAGATTTCTGTGATATTCCATATAATCTGCTTAAAAGGGAATCTGAAAGGAACCTGTTTTTTAACAAGCATAGAAGTGATTTGGGATTTACCGGACCTGCTTTTTTAAGGAATTATGAATCAGGTCAGGTCCTTAAAAAATATGAGGAATATGCACTGTTTGAAGTGGACTGTGAAGCTCTGATTGATTATATACAGTCAAAATACAAGCCGAGTGAGGAATATCTGACCTACATTGATGAGTATTACCGGACACATCCTCAGACTCAATACCCTACTAAAAAGGAAATCAAGGCGTTAGGCTTTAGATGTGATGTCTATAAGGCAAGATATCTCCAGATTGCAAAATCATATAATGACTGGATAAGGTTAATGGAAGCTGAACATGTCTGTGACCAGAATTACTTGCTTATAAAAGCCCTTGAAATCTTATCGGATAAGGATAACTTAAAACAACTTCAATACAGGAATGTATTGATTGATGAGTTTCAGGACACCGATGCAATACAGATGCAGATATTTGAACATTTAAAAAGTATTTCTGATTCGTTCACGGTTGTCGGGGATGCAGATCAAAGCATATATTCATTTAGAGCAGCAAATCCTAAATTCTTTAATGATTATTCCACAAGTGATGAGTTTGAAAATAAGATTTTAATCAACAATTACCGCTCAAGCGCGGATATTGTCGAGTTTAACGAGAAATACATTAATCAAAAAAGGGTTAATCCTAAAGACCTTAAAGCAGTCAATAATGAGAAAATGCCTGTGTATATGCTTGAAAACAAAAGGGATGATGATGAATACCGTGGCATTGCATACATCGTCAAGAACCTGAAAAGCTTAGGCAAAATCTCAAAATACAGTGATGTGTGTGTTCTCTTTAGAAGTCATAAGGATAAAAAGGACATTTTAAATGAATTTGAAAAAGAAAAAATTCCTTATTATCTTAAGGGAATCGATGATTTGATTTATCAGGATGAAGTGAAAGCGGTTTTGGCACTGTTATGGTATATGCTGCCATTTGATCCAACCAGAATTGCATATTATGGGGATGGTGGCCAGTGGATCAACTTATCCTCATTTACAGATACCTATTATCATTCCTCAAAGGTATTCAAATTATCTAAAAAAACTCAGGACCTCTTAAATGATATTGAAAGAAGATATCATGCCAATGTTGTAAGCATTAAAAATAATTTCAAGCCGCTTGATGAATCGGCCAAATCTAATTCTATAATGGATGTTGTGAGGGATTATGCTGATGAAACATTGGAGGAGATATTTGCCCGTGTCGGAGTGGTTGACCTGAGCACTTACTCACGAAGCCAGCTGAAAAGCATCGGAATTGCTGATGAGCATGATTTGGACTTTTTTACCGGATTAAATGATTTGAAATCCTCATTGACTGAGGTTAGGCTGACTTCTCTTCAGGTGTTTTATGAACTTTTAAAAATCACAGGATATGTTGATGAGCTGTCTTCAAGAAGTGATTTTGAGGCTAAAAAGGCATTGCTGAATCTGGCACTGATTTCTCAGATTATTTCAGATTATGAAAATATCATGGGAAAATACGACCTGATCGGTTTATTCAATTATTTATACCGTTCCCTTAAATATTACTCATGTCCGATTAACGAAGAGGAGGACAACTCCCAAAAAGTCCATATTATGACTGTTCACAAAGCAAAGGGACTGGAATATCCTGTTGTAATTACTGCATCCATTAAGGACAGAAGTTTCCCTTTAAAGTTCTCCCCTCAAAGAAAATCACATGTATTCAATAATTATCCTGTTTATCCGACCCCTAACAGGTTTTTGAAATATAAGATATCAGAGGATAAGGAGCCTTTTGAATTTGACCGTGAAGAGGAAAGGGTTTTATATGTTGCAAACACCCGTGCTGAGGAACTGCTGATATTGTCGACAGTACTTCCAAGAACAGGCAGCAAGACTCCAGTTGTTCTAAGGGATTATGAAAAAGATTTGGTTAAAATAGAACCTTCCGATGTATTTGAAATGAAAAAGGTAACCTCTCACATGATTCGCGATAGCAATTTATTTAATCAAATCGAGTTTGAAAATATTCTTGAGGATTATCTGTTCTGTCCTTTAAGATACAATCTTGAAAGCAATTTAAAATTCAAAAATCCACTCAATATCAATAAATTCATCGATTCAAAGCTCAAGATAATTGTTAATCGGTTGCACAATGATAAATTCATGACAGATTGGGATAGGGAAAGCATTGAAAATCTGGTTTTTGAAGTAATCAAATCCTATTCTTTTTCATCAAATGAAAGAAATATCCGGGAGCTTTTTTCCAATTTCACTGATTACTGGCAGGAATACGGCAGAAATTTTAACGTGTTAAAAACATCCCATCCGGTCAGTCTGGAGGTTAACGGTTATGATATCAACGGTGAAATCGATCTTGTTGTTGATGACGGAAATGGAGTGAGTCTAGTTCATTTCATACGAACACGTGATGAGATGAAAAACTACCATTCATTTTATATGGAACTTTTAGGCTATTATGCAAAAGCATTAAAGGAAAGGGAAGATGTTGAGGTTGAAAACCTAATGCTGTATGTTTTGGATGAAGGAAAACTCTATGAAAAGGAATATGTTGACAATGAGTTCTTATTGGAGTATCTTGC
>NZ_JAFUHT010000056.1 GCF_017468685.1 Methanobrevibacter sp. | reverse complement strand
TGCAACAGCAAGAAGCAGCCCAAGCACAATTTGAAGCTCAGAAAAAACAAATTTTAGGCCAAATTTTAACTTCTGAAGCTCGTAACAGATTAGCTAACCTCAAATTAACTAAACCGGAACTTGTCAATCAAATTGAAATTCAACTGATTCAATCTGCTCAAGCCGGTAGTTTAAGAGGAAAAGTCACTGATGAACAACTTAAAGTTCTTCTAAGACAGATTGCTGGTCAGAAAAGGGAGATTAAAATTACAAGGAAATAGTGTCCATGAAAGCGGCTGTATTATATAGTGGTGGTAAGGATTCATCTTTTATGGCTGTCATGCTTAAAAGATTGGGTCTTGATGTCGAATTATGCACAGCAAACTTTGGTGTTTATGATTCATATATTCCTGCCAGCAAATCAGCAAAATCATTGGGTTTTAATCATAAGGTCTTAAATCTTGATTTGGATATTCTGGATAAAACCTGTGATATGATTATGAATGACGGATTTCCAAATGACGGAATAAAGTTCATTCACGAAACGGTCATTGAAAATGTTGCTGATGAATATGATATCATTGCCGATGGAACACGAAGGGATGACAGAACTCCTAAGCTCAATGTCAATCAGATCAGAAGTCTTGAAGATAGGAAAAATGTTCAATACATTAATTTGGACAGTTTTGGTCACAAATCTGTTAAGTTAATAACATCCAATCTTTTCGAGATATCTCATGAGAAAAGCAATAAGGACAACAGTTCTGATTATGAGGTTGAAATAAGGACTTTAATTGATGAGAAAGGAGGAAATTCTCTGGATATTTTCCCGGAACATTATCAAACTCGCGTTATAGGATATAAAAAATAATTATGCTTTATTAACAGGTGAAAAAATGAGTAGAAATAAACCATTAGCTAGAAAATTAAGAATGGCAAAAGCAAACAAACAAAATAGGAGAATTCCAATCTGGGCTTATGCTAAAACTAATCGTAAACTTAGATACAGACCTAAACCTAGACATTGGAGAAGAAACAGCCTTAAATTATAAGGGGGATTTATCATGGAAAGAGTTTACACAATTCCACTTAGAAATGTAAAAAACGTTAAAAGGACTATCAGAGCTCCTAGAGCAATTAGGGAGATTAAAAATTTCTTAACCAAACACATGAAAGCTAGTGATGTTAAAATCGATGAATCTATCAATCATGCTATTTGGGAAAGAGGTATTCAAAAAATACCTTCAAAAATAACTGTAAAAGCAGTTAAAGATGATGATGGTGTTGTAAAAGCTACTTTAGCAGAATAAGCACGTAATTTAATGTGAGGTAACAATATGTTAAAAAGAATAGATATTGTAGGAAATCCAAATATTGGAGTATTCGTTCTTGCAACAGACGACGTAGCTATTGTTCCTTATAATCTTTTAGATGAAAAAGCAGATATTATTAAGGAAACATTAGAAGTTGATGTTGTAAAATCTTCTATTTCTGGATCAAGCCTTATAGGATCTTTAGCTGTAGCTAATTCAAATGGTATTGTTGTTTCCCCACATGTTTTAGATAGAGAAGTTAAACAATTTGAGGAAATGGGATTAAACGTGGCAACTATTCCTGGTCAGTACACTGCTGTGGGAAATATCGTGGCAGCAAACGACAAAGGAGCAATAGCTTCACCATTTTTAAGCCCTGAAGCAATTCATGTTCTGGAAGAAACCCTTGACGTTGATGTCAAAACATCCCATATTGTAGGAAGCGACATTATAGGTTCCCTTATCAAGGTAACAAACAAAGGGTTTTTAATGAGTAAAAATGCACTTGCCTCAGAAGTTAACTTTGCTCGTGAAGTATTTGGTGTTGAAGGAGACATAGGTACTGTTGGAAGAGGTATTCCACTGGTCGGCGCATGCATTCTGGCGAATTCCAAAGGTGCAATTGTTGACAAGGACAGTACTGGTCCTGAAATGGCTAGAGTTGAAGAAGCATTAGGCTTTTTGGATGATGATTTTTAATTAATATAATCATGAGGGATTTTATATGATAACAAAAATTTACAGAGTTAAAGGTACTTTTGTAATGGGTGACGAATACCACGACTTTACTAAAGAATACAAAGCTACTTGTGAAAGCGACATAGAAAGCAAAATCTATGCAAACTTCGGAAGTAAACACGGTATTAACAGGAACCAAATTTCAATCGATTCCATCGAAGAAATTGCTCCTGAAGATGTGGAAGACCCAATCGTTAAAGAAATTTTATAGATGCATTGAGGGGTTAACATGGAAGATCAACAAAGATTAAACAATCTTGTTAATGAAATGAATGTATACAGGCAACAAGCAGATTTAATTCAACAGCAAATTGAATTGATTCAAGCTTCAATTGCTGAAGTTGACGCATTATTTGCAACCTTGGATGATATTGAAGGTAAAGATTCAGTAGAAGCTTTCGTACCTGTTGGTGCAGGTTCATTTGTCAAAGGTGAACTCAAAAGCACTGATGAAATTATCGTAAGTATCGGTGCGGGTATTGCTGTTAAAAAAGATGCAGAAGGTGCTCGTGAAATCTTATCTGGGCAAAAAGAGGAACTTATTGACAGCCGTGACAAGATGCTTGCAAACTTACAGCAAGTGACTGATATGGCTGGAAGTCTTCAGGCTCAGGCAGAACAAATCGCAGCAGCTGCTCAAGGTAATATGACCCAGATGGGTTAATATTATCAACTTTTTTTTTATTTTAATTTTCAATATGGTTAATGTGAGATGAGTGGTTCATCTCAAAGTAACATTAATGATTCGAGGATTTTTTGTGCTTCGGGTGCGTTTAGATCATCGAATTTGTTTAATTTTTTTATTAGTTTTCGGTAGTTGTTGTTGGATTTGTTTAGGTTGT
>NZ_JAFUHT010000055.1 GCF_017468685.1 Methanobrevibacter sp. | reverse complement strand
CTTTAGCCATCAGTCAGCCTCCTTTTGAATTATTCTAATTTGATCAGCTTTAACAGTAACCGGAATTGGTACTGCAGCTTCTATTAACTCAAGAACGACTTCTTCACGTGATTCATCAATACGAACCACTTTTGCTCTTTCACCTTTAAATGGACCAGAAATGAGTTCGACAATACTTCCTTTCTGTATAGAGGAAATAATAGGTTCTGGTTTTAAGAATCTTTTAACTTCTTCAAAGGTAATGCCAACACTACCTTCTACAACCCCTCTTAAATGTTGCACTTTTAAATCAGGGTTTCTAAGATCAATTTTTGTTGAAGATTCAACTAAAATATATCCTTTTAAAGATTCTGGAACAAGAATTGATGAAATGCCTACACCATCAATGGTTCTAGCTTTACGAGCTAAGAGCCGGGCAACATTTCTTTCTTGACCCGCAGAGGTCTTAAGAGCATATATGGAACTGTTAGTATCTTCCATGAAAAATTCACCTATTTTTTAAATTTTTACTTGTTAATAAAATCATACATTAAGTTAAAAAATATTATAAAAGCCATTAATTTTCAGACAAAAAAATTCTGAAAAATAAGAATTCTATAATAGTAATAAATATGGTAACTAATAGTATTTAAAACTTTTCAAAAAACAATATATTTTGAGAAAAAAATAATGCAATAAAAAAAATTAAATTATGATCAAAAAAATAAAATATTGGTTTTATAAACCAATTAAATAACCTAAAACAACAATAAGATAACCGATACCGCCAATAACTACAACCCCAAGAGCTGAAATTTTAGCTAAATCGATATATTCATTTGAATCAGGTTTTCTTGATACTTTTAATACTCTTTTTGCATCTTTAATAAACTTGTTAAAATCTTCTTGTACATTCATTTGAATACCCGAATTAAAAAATTTATAATCATAAAATAATAGTAATAAAATAATTTATAATTTAAACATTAATAAATCTTTTTATTTTGAAAAAAAATTAATGAAATGGAATTAGAAAATTCCATCAATAAAATCATCTAATTCATCACCGGTAGAATCAGATTCTGATTTTTCTTCAGCATATTGAATTTCTGAAGCATCAGTTGAATTATAATTAGATTTAATACCAGAAACAACCACAGTGGTTCTAACAGTATTTTGAAGACTTTCATCGATTTGAGTACCCCAAATGATATTGGCTTCAGGATCCAATTTGTCAGCAACAACTTGAACGATTTTTTCAGCTTCATGTAATGTTAAATCAGAACTACCGGATATGTTAACTAATGCACCAGTAGCATTTGAAATATCAATGTCCAATAAAGGACTGCTTAATGCTTCATGTACGGATTCCAAAGCTCTGTCTCCAGAATCAGATTCACCCATACCAATCATAGCCATTCCAGAACCACTCATGATACTTCTAATATCTGCAAAGTCTAAACTTACAAGACCTTTCTTAGTAATTAATTCAGTGATTCCTTTAACAGCTCTTCCTAAAATTTCATCAGACACCATGAATGCTTTGTTTAAAGGTAAATTTGGTGCAACTTCTAATAATTTATCATTAGGAATAACAATAACAGTGTCAGCAGCGTCTTGAAGTTTTTCTAAACCTTGATCTGCATTTTCTCTTCTTTTAATTCCTTCAGCAGAAAATGGCATAGTGGCAACAGCAACGGTTAATGCACCTAACTTTTTAGCTAATTTAGCAATAATCGGTGCAGAACCAGTACCGGTTCCTCCACCAAGACCGCAAGTGACAAACACCATATCTGCGCCTTCTAATTCTTCTCTGATTTCATCTTCACTTTCTTCAGCGCATTCTTCACCGACGGATGGTTCTCCACCAGCACCCAATCCTTTTGAGGTTTGTCTTCCTAAAAGGATTTTTTTAGGTGATTGACAGTAAAATAAATCTTGAGCATCAGTATTTACTGCTATTGTTGTTGCTCCTTCGATACCCATTTCATTTAATCTTGAAATAGTGTTGTTTCCTGCACCTCCAGCACCAACAACAAAAATATTAGTTTTAACACCTTTAATAATATTTATAAGCTCATCATCAATGTCAGAAGAGACTTTCTCAGGTGTTTTTTCTTCCATTCTTTGTTCGGATTCTTTGATTGCATCATCTATAAATTTCACAACTTAACCCCACATACTCTGCTATTTTAAATATTGTTAAATATTTCTATTGAAACTAATATTTAAATGCAACTAATTATTATATAAATATGAAAAAATATCCCTGAAATTAATTTATAATTCTATTCCTTAGGCATTGCAATAATTTCATGAAATTTCAAATCAAATAAATTTTTGGCATTAACCGGTGTTAAAATGACAGCGGTGTCAACACCATGACCTCTTCCACCAATTGCAATAATCTTTTCACCGACTGGAATTAAACCGGCATCAGCAGCCATTATAGATATTTCAGCAGAAACTTTGACACCATGGGAAAACATTCTCAATGTATCAGCCACCACATCCAATGGAGAATATCCTCCATATTTATTGGTAACTCCTCTTGCAGCCCCACTGAACACATGTGAACCAAAGTAAGTTTTTATACCTGCATCCTCCAGTTTTTCAATCATATCTTCTGAGATATCTGACTCATTCGGACCGCTGAACCCCATATGATGAGTAACATTGATTATTTCAATATCATCATCAAGAGCGGCATGTAATTTTAATGCAGATTCACCAGTTGCAGAAGCTATTATGATTCTTTTTATATCACAGTTGGATTCAATTTTGTCTTTTACGCTTTTAATCAAGTCATTTGTGTAATCTTTGCCTTGTTGTTCAAAATATGTGATAAATTTTCTTTCCATAGGGACCCTCCGTAAATAGATAATTATTTAATACTCTATTGTGTTATATATTTAATATAATTTTTAATAAAGATTTTTATGATTGATGAAGAACTTGAAAATATTAAACATGTAATTAATGGAGATTACATCGTAATTCCAATTGAAACCGGCTATATTAAACCGAATGATAATTTGGATTCAATAATCGAACCTGCAAAAAGATTAATGAAGGATAATGATTATCTGGTTATTGCTGAAACTCCAATTTCAGTTTCACAGAACCGTCTGGTCGATGAGGCAAAATACACACCGTCACTAACTGCAAAATTTCTAACTGTCATATGGAGCAAATATCTCTGGGGTTATGTTCTTGGACCTTTGTTAAAAATTAAAAAAAGAACCATCAAAAATTTAAGAAAACTTCCAAAAGAAACAGAAGCCCATAAAGAGGTAGTTCTCCAATTATACGGTTTAAAACATGCACTTAAACCTGCTTCTGAGGCAGGAATTGACTTGAGTAATGCTCCCGGAACATTTGTTTCACTTCTTCCGGAAAATCCTGAAAAAGTTGCATGTGAAATCAAAGATGAAATTGGAAAGGATGTCTGTGTTATGATTATTGACACCGATGCGACTTACATGAAAAACGGCAAATACTTTACAGGCCTTCCGATTGCAATTGAGGGCATTGATGCCGACAATGGTTTTTTCGGATATCTCAGGGGACAATTATCAGAAAATATGGGATCAACACCATTAGGTTGCAGTGAAAAGATGGATGTTGAAAGCGCCCTTGAAATAGCAAATATTGCTGAAGATTATCAGAAATCCCTTTCAACCGAAATGAAAACCATACATAGTGTCAAAGCAGTTTTAGGTTCTGAAATTGATGAAGTAACTATTGAAGACCTTGATTCAATTACACACACCCCTGCAGTCATAATAAGAAAAATTTAATCTGGATGAAGCGGTAAAAACTAATTTTAAAAAATAAATCCACATATTTTCCTGAAAAAAGATTAAATAGCTGTGATAATTAACTAAAAGATAAGTTTTATATTTATGTTTTTATAAAAAATATAATATTATCAAATAAATTATAACGGATTGAGACAAGTGAACGTAGATAGCATTGCCAAATATAGAAATTATTTATTGCCTTTAATGGACTGCATTTCCATTATTTTTGGATATTATCTTGTATCAGTACTCATTACGGATTCATTTCTAATGCAGCCAACAAGTGCAGTTACCAGAAATGAAATTCTAATCAGTATTGTTTTAGCCATAATTGTTTTTCAAATTGTATTCAGATTATCAAAAAGATACACAAACATTATCCGTTATGAAAATAATCAAGATTACGCATTATACATAGTATTGGCAGTGATATCCTCACTTATAGTATCATTAATTGAAGAATTAGTATTACATATGGTAAATCCGTCAATTAAACTTAATTTGCTCATAGGTGCTGTAATAGGTGTAATCCTAATAGCATACCGTTTAATTATAAGATATGTCCTTTTAAATGATGTGGTCAATAAAGGAATCAACTACTCTTCTGAAAATAAAAAGAATTTGCTAATAATCGGAGGAGGATATTCCGCAAACGACATAATCAAAACAATAAATGCCACACTCAAAGGCCAATATGAAATAATCGGAATAATTGATGACAACAAAAAGCGTTTGGGATATTCAGTGGCAGGCGTGAGGATTATCGGTACACGCGATGACATCATAAAAGTCTGGGAATCCGAAAATGTCGACGAAATCTTTTTCTCAATTGTAAACATAGACAACAAAAACAAAAAGGAAATTCTTGAAATCTGCGGCAAAACCAATTGTAAAGTAAAGATATTGCCGAGTCTGACTGAACTGATTACTGAAGAAAACCTATACAACAGTTTAAGAGACGTGAGCATTGAAGATTTGCTTGGAAGAGATCCTGTTGAACTTGACAATCACAACATCAAAAGTCTAATCAACAAAAAAGTTGTTTTGGTAACCGGAGCCGGAGGGTCAATCGGTTCAGAATTATGCAGACAAATAATGCTCCATGACCCGAAACAAATCCTTTTACTGGACAACTATGAAAACAGCTTATATGATATTGAACTGGAACTTAAAACCAATCATCCAAATAATGACATACGTGCGGTTGTTGCAAATATTCGTGAAAAAGAAAGGTTGGATACAATATTTGATACATACAGACCTGAAATTGTATTTCATGCAGCGGCGCATAAGCATGTTCCCCTAATGGAAAATAATCCTACTGAAGCAATTAAGAATAATGTGTTTGGAACATACAATCTTGTTAATTGCTCCGACAAATATGGTGTCAAACGTTTTATTTTAATTTCAACTGATAAGGCAGTCAACCCAACCAACATAATGGGTGCAACCAAAAGATTATGTGAAATGATTATCCAGGCAAAAGACAAACAGAGTGCTACAGAATATGTTGCAGTCCGTTTTGGAAATGTGCTTGGAAGTAATGGGTCTGTTGTCCCACTATTTAAAAAACAGCTAGCTCATGGAGGGCCTCTTACAGTTACTCACAAGGAAATTACAAGATTTTTCATGACCATACCTGAAGCAGTAGCTTTAGTCCTTCAGGCAATCACTTATGCTGAAGGAGGAGAAATATTCGTTTTGGATATGGGAGAACCGGTTAAAATTTATGATCTGGCAAAAAGCCTCATTGAATTATCAGGATACACACTTGGAAAAGACATAGAAATTGAAATTACCGGAATGAGGCCTGGAGAGAAACTCTATGAAGAACTGCTGATGAATGAAGAAAATTTACAGGAAACTAAACATGAAAAGATTTACATAACCGAATCCATGAACTTTACAATGGATGATATCGAAAATAAATTAGACATGTTTAGGGACATTATAAATAACGAACATACATCAAAAGAAGAGATAAAAGAAACTATGAAAAAATGTGTTCCTACATACAGAGAACCTGAAGAAGTTAATGGAGATATACAATGAATATACCTTTCTCACCCCCTGACATAACTGAAATTGAAATTGAAGAAGTAATCAGCGCATTAAAATCAGGCTGGATTACAACAGGACCTAAAACAAAAGAACTGGAAGCCAAAATAACAGAGTATTGTGGCAGCGATAAAACTGTCTGTTTGAGTGCAGCGACAACCGCTTTGGAAATGACATTGCGAGTATTAGGCATTGGAGAAGGTGATGAAGTGATTGTACCTGCTTATACTTATACTGCTTCATGCAGCGTAATCTGTCATGTTGGGGCAACTCCAGTAATGGTAGACAGCCAAACTGACAGAGAGGAAATGAATTACGAAAAAATGGCTGATGCAATTACTGAAAAAACAAAAGCAATCATTCCAGTTGATATTGCAGGAATATTATGTGATTATGATAAGATTTATGAAATCATTGAGTCCAAAAAAGACTTATTTACACCTGCCAATGATTTGCAAAAGGCATTCAACAGAGTCATTATTGTAAATGACTGTGCTCACGGCTTTGGTGCAATCCAGAATGGAAAACGTGCCGGAGCAATCGCTGATTTTAGCTGTTTTTCATTCCATGCAGTTAAAAACCTAACAACCGCTGAAGGTGGAGCAGTTACATGGAAAGCACATAAAGGAATTGACAGTGAATCATTATACAAGAAATACCAGATTTACTCACTTCACGGACAAACCAAAGATGCATTAGAAAAAACCCAAAAAGGATCATGGGAATATGACATCATTTTGCCTGCATATAAATGCAATATGACTGATGTGCAAGCAGGAATTGGTTTAGGGCAAATGAAAAGATACGATTCAATGTTATCCAGAAGACATGAAATTGTTAAAAGATATGAAAATGCATTTAAAGGCACAAGAGTAATTGTTCCAAATCATACTGGCGAGTCTCACTCTTCCTCAGCCCATTTATTCCTCGCAAGATTAAAAGACATCACTCTTGAAGAGCGTAACGAGATTATCATTAAAATGGAAGAGCGCGGAATAAGCACAAATGTCCATTATAAGCCTCTACCACTATTAACCGCATATAAAAATTTAGGTTTTGACATTAAGGATTATCCGAATGCTTATAATTTATTTGTAAATGAAATCAGTTTACCACTTTATTCAACACTAACAGATGAAGAAGTGGACTATATTACTCAAAACTTATTGGAAATTTTAGAAAAATACTAGATTAGATATATTTTTATAATAAAAAATATATATCTAATAATAGTATTAAATTATTTTTATAAATGTGTTAAGGGGAAATTAAATGATAGATGATCCATTAGTAAAGACTTTATTAACCAATGTTGTTGAAGATGAAAGCAATTTACCTATTGTTCAAGCATTAATCGACGGTGTTGAAACTGACGAAGAAATCGCCAATAAAACTGAAATCAAATTAAATATTGTTAGAAAAATACTATACAAACTTTACGATTTAGGATTAGCTAGTTATAAAAGAAGTAAAGACCCTGAAACACAATGGTTTACATATACCTGGAAATTTGAAAAAGAAGAAGTCATAAATCGTATCATTAAAGACTCTGAAGATTATTTGAAGATGCTGAATGATGAATTGGAACGTGAAGAAAACAACATGTTCTTTTTATGTCCGCAAGGTCATGTGAGACTTGATTTTGATGATGCATCAGATTACGAATTTTTATGTCCAGTATGTGGAGATGAATTGGAATTCCAGGACAATGCGGTTAACATAAAGCAGATTAAAGAAGATATCAAAATGGTTGAAAGCAATTTCAAATCATTCAGTGAAAAAAATAGATAAAATGGAAATTGAATTGCTTGAAAAGGAAGGAACTCCTAAAAATGTAATCCAACACTGCAAAGCCGTTTACCAAAAAGCTATGAAAATAGCAGCTAATTTTGATGATGTAGATGAAGACCTTATAAGAAAAGGCGCTTTATTGCATGATATTGGAAGATCCAAGACCCATGGCATAACTCATGCAATCAGAGGTGTGGAAATTGCCGAAAAATATGGATACAACGATGATGTTTTACACATTATTGAAAGACATATCGGTGCGGGAATAACCGCTGAAGAAGCTGAAAAACTGGGACTTCCAAAAAAATCATATCTTCCACTGACTCTTGAAGAAAAAATTGTCGCTCATGCAGATAATCTTGTTAGTGGCAGCAAGGAAGTTGATATTGATTTTGTAATTGCAAAATGGCAAAGAACTATTGAAGATAGTGATGACAACATTGAAAGATTAATTAAATTAGACAATGAATTAATAAAAGCTTTTGAGGAATAATATGAAAGTAATATGTTCAAGCGAAGAGTCACTCTACCGTCCGGAAGCGGTAAGATGGAGACAAAGAATGGAAATCATGAAACCACTTGGAGATACTGTTGTTTTATTACCATGCAGTATGAAAAAACCATATTCCAATTCCAAATCCCATCAAAAATTTAGAAAACTAACTAGATCTTTTCAAGAGCTTATCGTAACATCTCCTTTTGGAATCTGTCCTAGAGAACTTGAAAACACCTTTCCCATTCAATCTTATGATGTAAGTACTACAGGTTCATGGTCTGAAAATGAAATTGAAGAAAGCGGAAAGCTGATAGCCAAATATTGTGAGGGCAAAACTATCGTTGCCAATCTTGCAGGAGGATATTTGGAATCATTAGAATATTATACTGATGACTTTGTCAATGTTTGTGTTGACGAACGCCCAACATCCCCAGATTCACTTTATAATTTAAGAATGGAACTTAAAAATCACGAAAGAATGAACAGACGCGAAAAAACATTGCATGAACTTAAATCCATTGCAAAATATCAATTTGGGGAGAATGGAGACAAATTCATTCCGGACAATGTTAAAACCAAAGGAATGTACCATAAAAGAATCTTATCCAATGGTACCCAATTAGCATTATTGAATAAAGATTATGGATTATACAGATTAAATTTGCCCGGTGGAGAAATACTTAAAGATTTGGGAATCCATATCGTCAATATTGATTTTGATTTGGAAACGAATACTGTTTTTGCACCAGGAATTGAAAAAGCAGACCATAAGATTCTTCCAAACGATGAAGTGGTTGTTGTACGAGATGATACAGTTGTTGGCGTTGGTAAAGCCGTGATGACTGGTCGTGAAATGGAAGAATGTAAGAATGGTATTGCAGTTAAATTAAAGCATCGTTTGAAAAAATAACAACATATATAAATACCATTATTAATAATTATAAATACATAAATTATAGGAGACTTAATATGTCAGAAGATTTAGTAAATGAAATTAAAGACGCAATTACTCCAATCAACGACCCCCACATGGGAATCAGTATTGTAGAAATGGGTATTGTACAAAACATTACCGTTGACGGTGATCAAGCTGAAATTACTCTTAAACCAACAAATCCTGGTTGTATGAGTATTACTCGTATTGCTGCTGATACTAAAATCAGAGCAGAAAACGTTGAAGGTATTGAAAAAGCAATTATTACTGTTGAAGGACATGCTATGGCAGAGTCCATTAACGAAATGATTAATAGATAATTTTTTTGAAATTTTTATTATTTACCTCATTAATCATTCCTAGAAACTTAAGATATTCTTGGTGAAAATTTTTATTAAATTCCATATTTAATAACAATGTTATATTATTTTTAAATCAGGTTTTGATTTTTCGTAAGTTTTATATGATTTCGGAACAAAAAATTAAACAAGAATT